>DASZZY010000053.1:0-5742 GCA_036260395.1 Actinomycetota bacterium | reverse complement strand
TGCTCGGCCAGGAATCGCAGCAGCTCGAACTCCTTGTACGTGAGGTCCAGCGGCGTCCCGCCCACCGTCACCTGGTAGCTCTCGGTGTTGATGGCCAGCGGGCCCAGGCGGACCACGGCCTCACCGACCTCGCCCCGGCGGGCCAGGAGCATCGCCAGCCGGAGCCGGAGCTCGGCCTCCGAGGCTTCGGGGAACACCACGTCGTCGGCCACGTCCTGCCACGGCCGGCGGCCGAGCTCGCCGCGGGGGAGGACCAGCACGCAGCCCAGCGCCGAGCCGGCCGCGCGGAGCACCGCCGCCAGCTCGAAGGCCCGGTCGGGGTCGGGGCCGGCATCGATCATCACGACGTCCGGGGCCAGGTCCGGCAGGCGGGCCAGCGCGTCGGGATCGGGCGCGTCGGCCTTGAGGTCCGCCCCCAACGCCAGAGCCGCCGGGAGGACCTCGTGGGGAGAGCGGTCGGTGAGGAACACGATCCGGCGCACCGCGGGCCGACGGTAGCACAGGGGATGTACGCTCGAACCGTGTCCTACGCGGTCGCCCTGCTGTCACGGTCGTACCGGTCCGCCGAGCCGTTCCGCCTGGTCGCCGAGGACGGCGTGGACCTCGTGGGGTCCCGGGTGGGCCGGGTGGGGCCGGCCCTGGTGTTCTGCCACGGGTTCCTCGGGTGGCACCGCAAGGAGCGGATCGTCCGGTTCGTCGAGGAGATGGCCAGGTGGTTCCAGGTCTACGCCGTGGACCTCCGCGGCCACGGGAGGAGCGGCGGGCTGTGCACGTTCGGCGACCGCGAGTACCTCGACGTCGACGCGGTCGTCCGCCTGGCCCGGAGCGAGGGGCACCGCACGGTGGCCACGGTGGGCGCCTCGATGGGCGGGATCGCCGTGCTCCGCCAGGCGGCGCTGCGTGGGGGCGTCGACGCGGTGGTCGCCATCTCCTCGCCGGCGCGGTGGGATGGCCACACCTCTCGGCCGGTCCGCCAGATCCGCTGGCTGACGTCCACGGCCGCGGGCCGGCGCGTGGGCCGGGGGATCGGGGTCCGGTGCGCCGCCGAGTGGGGGTGGCCGGAGGAGCCCGAGGACGTGGTCGGCCGGATCGCCCCCACGCCGCTCATCCTGGTGCACGGCCGGGACGACCACTTCTTCCACCCCTCGGAGGCCCGGCGCCTCTACGAACGCGCCGGGGAGCCGAAGCGCCTGCTGCTGGGCCGGCCGTTCGGGCACGCCGAGGACGGGTTCACACCGGCGTTCGCCGAGCTCCTGGCCCGGCGCCTACTCCGGGTGATCGACGGCGGCTCGCCCGAGGGCGTGTCGACCCGGGCGTGACCTCACGGATCGGCCGGCCGCGGCGTTCCATCACCGTGGGGTTGCCGCCGTTCCAGCACCTGCTCGATGCCCACCGGGCGGACGTCTACCGGTTCCTGGTGGCCTTGGTGGGCCGCCTGGTCGCCGAGGACTGCTTCCAGGAGACGTTCCTGTCGGCGCTGCGGGCATACCCGAGGCTTCAGGACGCCGCGAACCTGCGTGGCTGGCTGATGACGATCGCCCACCGCAAGGCGCTCGATGCGCTCCGCCGGGCCAGCCGGCGCCCGGTCCCGGTGGCCGAGCTGCCCGACGGCATCGCGCCGCCGCCGTCCCTCCCCGACCCGTCGGTGTGGGGGGCCGTCCGGGGGCTGCCGCCCAAGCAGCGCGCCGCGGTGGTCATGCGGTACGAGGTGGGGCTGCCCTACCGCGACATCGGGCGGGCGCTGGGCAGCTCCGAGGCGGCGGCCCGGCAAAACGTCCGGGAGGCCTTCAAGCGACTTCGGGAGGTGCTGACGTGACGGAGGACACCCGGCTGGAGGATGCCGCGGGAGCGGCCGGCGTGCGGTTCGCGGAGCGGGCGCGACGCGACGGGCTCGTCGACGTCGCCTACGCCAGCGTCGATTCCCCGATCGGCCCGCTGCTGCTGGCGGCCACCGCCCGGGGAGTGGTGCGGCTCGCCTACCCGGACGAGCGCACGGACGCCGTGCTCGAGCACCTGGCCGCGGGGGTCTCGCCCCGCGTGCTGGAGGCGCCGGGCGCGCTGGACGAGGCCCGGCGCGAGCTCGACGAGTACTTCGACGGCCGGCGCCGGCGCTTCGACGTCGGGATCGACCTGGCGCTGGTCCAGGGGTTCACCCGTCGGGTGCTCCGCGCGACCTCGAGGATCCCGTTCGGCGCGGTGTCCACGTATCGCGATGTGGCCGGCCGGGCCGGGAGCCCCCGGGCCAGCCGGGCCGCCGGTAACGCGCTGGGCGCCAACCCGATCCCGATCGTGGTTCCCTGCCACCGGGTCGTCCACTCGGGCGGCGGCCTGGGCGGGTACACCGGCGGGCTGGAGCGCAAGCGGTTCCTGCTCGCGCTGGAGGGAGCGCTCCGCCGGCCCGGTGCCGGCGGGGGATCCGCGTAATCCCCGGGCGCGTGTACGCTCCCGGCATGCGGGGGACGGGGCCGTCCTGAGGCGTGATCCGGGCGGGCGCTGGGCCAGGAGGGCGCTGGTCGTGCTCGCGGTCCTGGTGGTGCTGTTCCTGGGCGCCGACTTCGGCGTCCGGGCGTGGGCCGAGTCCGCGCTGGCGTCGCGGATCGCCGAGGGGCTCGCGGTCTCGGGAGAGCCGGACGTCGACCTCCACGGCTTCCCCTTCCTGTTCCGCGTCGCGGCCGGCCGCTTCGACCAGGTCGAGCTCCAGGCGGAGGCCCTCGGCGCCGGCGGCCTCGTCCTGCGCGATGTGACGCTCGATCTGCGCGACGTCACGTTCTCGGTCGGCGCGCTGCTCGGCGGGACGGGCTCGTTCCACGCCGAGCGTGGCTCGGGGCACGCCATGGTCACCGAGGACGACCTCTCGGCGTTCCTCCAGGCCGAGGGCCATCCGGTAGACGTTCGGTTCGAGGGGAGGACGGTCCGCGTCCTGACGACGATCTCGGTGGGCCCCGAGGAGGTCGACGTCTCGGCCACCGGCCCGCTGGAGCTCCGGCGCGGGGCCCTGCGGTTCCGCCCGCGGACGGTCCGGGCGGGGGGGACCATCGCCGTGCCCGCGTCGGCCTTCGCGCTCGACGTCGCGCTCCCCGAGCTGCTCCCAGGCCTCCGCTACGAGCGGCTGGCCGTTCGCCAGGGCACGGCGCGGCTGTTCGTGCGGATCGCCGACGTCGAGATCCCCGCCGGCGGGTAGGCGGGACGGCGGACTCGCGGCCAGCTCAGCTCTGCGCCGGCGCCGGGGCGTGCTCGTGGATGCCGCACTCCACCTTCTGCGCGCCGTCCCAGCGGCCGGCCCGCTCGTCCTCGCCCGGGAACACCAGCCGGGTGCAGGGCGCGCAGCCGATCTGCGCGTAGCCCAGGTCGTAGAGCGGGTGGTGCGGGAGGTCTCGCTCGCGCAGGTACGCCCACACGTCCCGGCGGGTCCAGGACGCCATCGGGTTCAGCTTGAGCATCGTGCGCCCGGGCTCCAGCTCGTACTGCTCGAGGATCGGCGTCCCGGCCCGGCTGGGCGACGAGTCTCGCCGGAGCGCGGTGACCCACGCGTCGTAGTGGTGGAGCGCCCGCGTGAACGGGAGGACCTTGTTGAGGCGGCAGCACAGGTCGGGATCGGTCTCGTAGAGCCGATCGCCGAACGCCGCGGCCTGTGACTCGGGGGTGTACTCGCCGCGGAGGTCCACCACGTTGAGGTGCAGCCGCCGGGCGAGCTCGTCGCGGAACGCCAGGGTCTCCCGGAAGTGGAACCCCGTGTCCAGGAACAACACCGGGAGGTCGGGGCGGATGGCCACGGCCATGTCGAGGAGGCACGTGCCCTCCGCCTGGAACGCCGAGGCCGCGGCGACCCTCGGGATCGCCGCCTCCTCGAGCAGCCAGCGGAGGGCCACCTCCGGTGGCTGACCCTCGAAGCGCTCGTTCAGCTCCTGGATCTGGGGATCGGAGAGCGGCCGGTCCACGGCCCCAGGGTACCGAGCGGGGGCCCCGTCGTCATCCCCGGGTCCGGGACGGTATCCTTCCCCCGTCCCCGACCCGACGAGGATCACGCCCATGACCGAGACGATCCCCGCCCATGGCGGCGAGCTGGTGAACCTGCTGCTGGACGGCCCCGAGGCCGAGGCTGCCGCCGACGAGGCCGAGCACCGGCCGAAGCTGGCCCTGAGCGTGCGCGAGGCCGCCGACCTCGAGATGCTGGCCACCGGCGCGCTCTCGCCGCTCCAGGGCTTCATGGTCGAGAAGGACTACCAGGCCGTCCTCGACGACATGCGGCTGTCGTCGGGGCTGGTGTGGAGCCTCCCCGTCACGATCTCGACCGACGACGACGGCCTCAAGCGGATCGGGCGGTCCGACACGGTGACGCTGACGATCGACGGGCGGGCGGTGGCCCTGCTCGACGTCGAGCAGGTGTACCGCCGCGACCGAGAGCTCGAGGCCCAGGCGGTGTTCGGGACGGTCGACCGCGCTCATCCCGGCGTGGCGGCCCTCGACCGGGCCGGCGACTGGGTCCTGGGCGGCCGCGTCCGGGCGCTCCGGCTCCCCGAGCACACGTCGTTCCTCGAGCGGCGGCTGACGCCGGCGCAGACGCGGCAGGCGTTCGCCGAGCGCGGCTGGCGCCGGGTGGTCGGCTTCCAGACCCGGAACCCCGTCCACCGGGCCCACGAGTACATCCAGAAGTGCGCGCTGGAGGTCGTCGACGGGCTACTGCTTCACCCGCTGGTCGGGGAGACCAAGGAGGACGATGTCCCCGCCGACGTGCGGATGCGGTGCTACGAGATCCTGCTGGCCGGCTACTACCCGCCCGAACGCGTCCTGCTTTCGGTGTTCCCCGCCGCGATGCGGTACGCCGGTCCGAAGGAGGCGATCTTCCACGCGCTCGTCCGGAAGAACTACGGGTGCACGCACTTCATCGTGGGCCGCGACCACGCCGGCGTGGGGAACTTCTACGGGACGTTCGACGCCCAGCTCATCTTCGACCGGTTCGACCGCGACGACCTGGGCATCACGCCGCTGTTCTTCGACCACGCGTTCTGGTGCCACCGGTGCGAGGGGATGGCCACGGGGAAGATCTGCCCCCACGGCGACGAGGACCGCCTCACGCTGTCGGGGACCAAGGTCCGCGAGATGCTCCGCGGCGGCGAGCGCCCGCCTCCCGAGTTCAGCCGCCCGGAGGTAGCCGACGTGCTGATCGAGGCCATGGCCCGCGAGGGCGACGAGGGATAGCCTCCCCGGGGGGAGACGCGAACCTTCGCGGAGGGATCGACCGGCTCGCGTCGGCAGCGGCGCTTCCGGGCGACGACGCCGACGAGCGCCTCCGCAAGGGCACCCTGACCCTGGCCGCCAGCGCCACCGCGGCCCTCGGCGTCCTGTGGGGGGCGACGTACTGGTCGCTCGGGCTCCGGCTTCCGGCCGCCTTCCCGTTCGGGTACGCGGCGTTCACGGTGCTGAGCCTGGCGTTCTTCTTCCGAACCAAGCGGTACCGCCTCTTCCGGTTTGTCCAGCTCCTCCTGATGCTGCTGCTGCCGTCACTGCTGCAGTGGAGCCTGGGCGGCTTCGTCCTTCCAGCGCCGTGATCCTGTGGGCCATGATGGCGCCGCTGGGCGCCCTCATGTACCAGGGCGTCCGCGCCGCAGGGTTCTGGCTCGCCGCCTACCTCGCGGTCGTGGCGGCGTCCCTGGGGCTCGAGGCGGTCGTGCCGAGCAGGGTCGCAGCGATCCCGGAGCCCGTGATCGCTGCCTTCTTCACACTGAACATCGCGGGCCTGTC
>DASZZY010000052.1:0-42946 GCA_036260395.1 Actinomycetota bacterium | reverse complement strand
CAGCGACGCGGCGACGGCGAGGGTCGCGACGAGGGAAAGGGTCCTTGTCATGGGAGGCCCCCCACCCTAGCGCAGTACCCCACTCCATCCAAGCCTTCCGGGCATCTCGGTCGGCACGCGTCGCTCACGCCGGGGCGACGGCGCCCGGAGGGAGCGCCTCGTCGGCCAGCTCCGCCCCCCGCTCCACGACCGCGCCCTCGGCGAGGACGCCGCCGCGGACCCGGGCACCGGGGCCCACGGCGACCCGGGGGCCGAGGATCGCTCCCTCGACGACCGCCTCGGCTCCGACGGTGGCCGCCCGGTGGACGACCGAGCGCACGATCTTGGCTCGAGGTCCCACGGCCGCCTCCGGCCCGAGCACGACGTCGTGGCCGATCTCCGCCGACGGGTCGACGCGCGCGCCGCCGGCCAGGAGCGGGCGGGGATAGGTCCGGCCGCCGACGCGGCCCTCGAGCGCGTCCATGTGGGCCTGGAGGTAGGCGGCGGGCGTCCCCAGGTCGCGCCAGTAGCCGCCGGCGACCATGGCAAAGACGGGCTCTCCCGCCTCGATCAGCGCGGGGTACGTCTCCCGCTCGATCGACACCGCGACGCCGATGGGAACCGCGGCCAGGGCGCGCGGCTCGAGCACGTAGGTGCCAGCGTTGATGTCCGCAGGGATCGGGTCGGCCGGCTTCTCGCGGAAGGCCGTCACCCGGCCGTCGTCGGCCGTCTCGACCAGCCCGAACGGACGGGCGTCCTCGACGCGGTGGAGGGCGATCGTGGCCACCGCCCGGCGCTCGCGGTGGAACGCCAGGAGCGATCCGAGGTCGAGGTCCGAGAGCACGTCGCCGTTCAGCACGAAGAACGTCTCGTCGAGCAGGTCCCGGGCCCCGGCCACGGCGCCGCTGGTCCCCAGTGGGCGCTCCTCGGTGATCCACGTGACGGCCGGCCGCGCGGCGCGCCCCTCCAGGTACTCGCGGAACTCGGACTCCAGGTAGGACGAGGACAGGACGACCTCGTCCACGCCGTGGCCCGCCAGGTGGTCGAGGACGTGGTCCAGGAAGGGGCGGTTCATGAACGGAAGGAGCGGCTTGGGGATGGTCTCGGTCAGCGGCCGCAGGCGGGTCCCCTCGCCGCCCACCAGGACCACCGCCTTCACTGGCGCCCCCGCAGGCTCGCCAGCACCGCGCGGAGCCGCAGGACCAGCCAGGCCACCGGCAGCAGCGCCTTCCGCCACCCCGGAGAACGGTGCTTCGCGTAGTAGCGGTAGATGCCCCGCGAGTGCTCGAGCGTCATCCGCCGGGACCGGCCCGTCGAGACGCCGCCCTCGTGGGTCACCTCGAGCTCGGGCGTGAAGACCACGGACCACCCGGCGTTCGCCAGCCGGGTGCAGAAGTCGAGCTCCTCGGCGTAGAGGAAGAACCCCTCGTCGAAGACCCCCACGTCCTCGAACGCGGCCCGGGGGACGAGCATGCAGGCCAGCGATACCCAGTCGACCTCGCGCTCGGTGGTCCGGTCCCAGTCATCAATGCGGTAGGCCCGCGAGAAGGGGTTCCCCGGCCACAGGGGGCCGAGCAGCGCGTGGCCCACGGCCTGGCCGACCGTCGGGAACCTCCGGCCGGAGAGGTACACCGAGCCGTCGGGGTTCCGGATCAGCGGTCCCACCGCCCCCGCGCGGGGATGGTCCCGCGCCACCTTCAGCAGCCGCTCCAGCGTGCCGCCGGTGATCTCGGCGTCGGGGTTCAGGAGGAGGACGAACGGGCTGGCCGTGGCCCGGATCCCCTGGTTGAGGGCCGCCGACAGCCCGCGGTTGTCCGGGTTCTCGATGACGTGGATCTGCGGAAACCGCTCCGCCGCCGCTCGGGCGCTCCGGTCGCGGGAGGCGTTGTCCACGACGGCCACCGCCACCGAAACGTCCCCGGCAGAGCCGAACACCGACTCCAGGCACCGGACCAGGTAGGCGCCGGCGTTGTAGTTCACTACGACCACGTCGAGGTCGGCCGCGGCGAGCTCCGTCACGCGGAGCCTCCGGTCCGCGAGACCAGCACCAGCCCGCCGACGATCAGCGCCACGCCACCCCACCGCAGCAGCGACACGGGCTCGTTGAGCACGACCCGATCGAAGACCAGGATCAGCACGTACGTCAGCGCCGCGAAGGGATAGGCGAACGACAGCGACTCGCGGGACAGGACGACCATCCAGAACATCGCCGAGAGCGCGAACAGCGTCAGGCCCGTCCACACCGCCGGCTGCCGGGCCACTCGGATCGCGGTGTCCAGCGGGGACCCCAGGTCCGAGCCGCCGATGAACCCGACCCTGTTCATGCCGTACTTCAGCGTGAGCTGGGCGACGGCGGCCAGCGACACGGACAGCAGGATCATGGCGAGCGTCACGCGGGTCCTCCTCTTCTGGCCGGGCGGGACCGGCGGGGCGTAGTCGGCATCCAGCGGGCTGGTGTGGCGGTGCGGCGGACGGCCGAGGCTCACGGCCTCACCCGGGCGTCCCGGCCGGCAGCGAGGCGGGCCATGGCCGCGGCCAGCTCGTCGTCGTCGCGGACGACGACGTCGCGGCCCGAGGCCTGTTCCGGGAGGCCGCCCACGTCGGTGACCACCGCCGGCGTCCCGAGCGCCTGGGCCCGGGCCAGCACGCCGGACGACCAGGACCGCCGGTACGGCAACACCACGGCGTCGGCGGCGGCGATCCAGGCGTCGAACTCCTCGTCGGTCAGGTACCGCTCCACGAGGTCCACCCCCCTGGTCGACGCAGCCAGCTCGCGGAGGCGGGCGGCGTGGGCCTGGTTCCGGGGAGAGCGCTCGCGGACCGAACCCAGGATGGCCAGCCGCCCTCGGCCCACGGCCCGGAACGACTCGATGGCCCGGTCGAAGCCCTTGTCGGGATGGAGGAAGCCGGCCGCCACGAACAGGGTCTCGTCCTCCGGGATCCCGAGGCGCTTGCGGGCCTCGCGGCGCGGCACCGCCGCCCGCACCTGGACGCCGTCGGTGTGGGACACCAGCCGGGCCCGGGCCCGGATCCGGTAGGCGCGCTCGAGCTGGCGGCGCTCGCGGTCGGTGTGGAACAGCAGCGCGGGGGCGGCGCGGAACGCCGCCCGGAGCAGCAGGTAGTCGGGGCGCCACCGCACGGGCGGGTCGGCCTCGTGGACCAGGATCTCGGCCTCCGGACGGCGGCGGCACAGCCACCACAGCGCCGCCGCGGCGGCCACCTTCGAGAGCGGTGCTCGGGGCCGGAAGTACAGGGCCGGCTGGAAGTGGACCACGACGCGGTCGAACCCCCGGGCCCGGGCCGCGGTCCGGAACGCCCCTCCGCCCAGGAACTCCACCCGCATGTCCCCGTCGCCATCGGGCGGCGACAGCACGGCTACGTCGTGCCCCTCGCGGCGCAGGCGCTGGGCCTGGGCGGCGGCGTACCGGCCGATGCCGCAGGCCCGCGGCGGATACGGGGCCACCAGGAGGATCCGGCTCACAGCGGGTCCACCCGGACCTCGGTGGGGATGAACAGCCCCTCCTCCAGGTACCGGACCACGTCGAACGCGTACCGCATGTCGTGCCAGTCGTGGACCACGGTCTTGTCGGCGTCGTGCACCCCCACCGTCACCAGGTACTGCCCCTCGGTGATGGGCAGCTGCTTCAGCTCGAACGTCACCCGCCGCCGCCCCTGGAAGCGGCCCAGCTCCACGCCGAGCCGACGGGTGCTGGTGCCGTAGATGAACTCCTCGTTGGCGTTGAACACCGCGATCGACACGTGCGGGTCGTCCAGGGCCCGGTGCCCGGCGACCTCGACCTGCACGCTGAGGGGCTCCCCCGGCGACACCACGGACACGGGCTTCCCCGTGTGGTCCAGCAGGTCCACGTCCTCGATCGTGATGTCGCCGGTCACGTTCTCCCGGGCGAACGCGGCATGGCGCTGGAGCATCGTCAGCCGGAAGCGCTTGATCACCTCCGCCACGTCCCCGGCCACCTTCACCCGGCCCCGCTCGAGCATCAGCGCCTGATCGCAGACCTGGTGGACCAGCTGGGGGGCGTGCGTCACGAACACGATGGTCCTCCCCTCGCGCTGGAACTGCCGCACCCGGGCGATGCACTTGCGTTGGAACGCCTCGTCGCCCACGGCCAGCACCTCGTCGACCAGCAGGATCTGCGGATCGACGTGGACGGCGACGGCGAACCCCAGCCGGACGAACATCCCCGACGAGTAGTACTTGACCTGGTTGTCGATGAAGTCCTCGAGCTCGGCGAAGCCCACGATGTCGTCGAAGTACCGGTCGGTCTCCCTCCGCGACAGGCCGAGGATGGAAGCGTTGAGGTAGACGTTCTCCCGTCCGGTCAGCTCGGGGTGGAATCCCGCGCCCAGCTCCAGGAGAGCGGCGATCCTTCCCCGGGTGACCACCTCTCCCTCCGTCGGCCGGAGGATGCCGCCGATGATCTTCAGCAGCGTCGTCTTCCCCGACCCGTTGGGGCCGAGGAGCCCGAGCGTCCGCCCCTCCTCGATGTCGTGGGTCACGTCCCGGAGCGCCCAGAAGTCCTCGGCCCGGGTCCGCCGGAACCGCAGGAACCGCTCCTTCAGGCTCGTCGGCCGCTCGTGGTAGAGGCGGAACCGCTTCGAGACGCCGCGGACGGAGATGGCCGGCTCGGCCACGTCACAGCTCCTCGGCGAAGTCGCCGGACATCCGGAAGAACAGCCGCCACGCCAGGTACAGGAGGGCCAGCGAGGCCGCGGCGACCACCCCCAGTCGCATCCAGTACCAGGAGAGGTCCGCCGGCGGGTGGACGCCGGGGGCCAGCGCGCCCGGGAGGGCGGCCCCGTACAGGGCTCGCTGGAACGCCAGCACGACGTTGGCCAGCGGGTTCAGCAGGTACAGGAAGAAGCCGGTGTCCCCCATCCGTTCCGCGACCTCGCCCGCCGGATACACGATCGGGGTGCTCCAGAACCAGGCCAGGAGCAGGAGGTCGACCAGGTGGCCGGTGTCCCGGTAGCGGACGTTGAGCGACGACGTGGCGAAGCCGAGGGCCAGGACGAACACCAGGAGGACCGCCAGCGCGGCGGGGAGCAGCAACAGCGATGGACCGACGAACGACAGCCCGAACAGGATCAGCATGAACGCCGCGAGCACGGCGAACTGGAAGAAGAAGTTGACGGTCTGGGCCCCGATAGCGGCCATCGGGAGCACCTCGCGGGGGAACGCGATCTTCGGCACCAGCTGGGCGTTGCCCGTCACCGACGTCGTGGCGCCCTGGAACCCGGTGGAGAACAGCGTCCAGGGAAGCAACCCCGACAGGAGGTAGATGGGGTACTTCGGGATCCCGCCCCGGAGGAACACCACGAACACCAGCGAGAAGATCGCCAGGTACAGGACCGGGTTGAGCATCGACCACAGCACGCCCAGGACCGAGGACTTGTACCGGACCTTCAGCTCCTTGCGCGACAGGTTGACCAGGACCTCGCGCGATCGCCACAGCTCGCCCAGCCGCGAGGCCACCCGGAGCCTTGGCGGCTCGTTGGTGCGGACCTGGACCTCAGCGGACACCGTCGACCACCTCGCGGACGGCGTCCTCCAGCGGGGGCATGGGCGCGACGTCGAGGCCGGGGAGCACCCTGCTGGCCAGCGCGGAGTTCGAGGGCCGGGGAGCGGGGCGGCCGAGGTCCGCCGCCTTCTGCTCCACGACCTCGCCGGGGAGACCGCCGACCTCCCGGGCGGTCGCCAGCACGTCGAACCAGGTGGTCGGCTGGGGGCCCGCCAGGTGCACGACCCCCCGGTGCCCGCTCCGGATCGCCGGGAGCAGCCGCTCGGCCAGGTGATGTACGTACGTCGGGGTCCCGATCTGGTCCACGATCCCCCCGACCGCCTCTCCCGAGGCCAGCTTCCGGACGGCCGCCGAGACGAAGTCGCTCCCCGCGCCGAACACCCAAGACGTCCGGATCACGAGGTGCTCCGGCGCGGCGGCGGCGGCCAGGCGCTCCCCCCACAGCTTGCTCCGGCCGTAGACCGAGAGCGGGTTCGGGGCGTCGACCTCGTCGTACGGCGCGTCCTTCTCGCCGTCGAAGACGTAGTCCGTCGACAGCGCCACCAGCAGCGCCCCCGCGTCCCGGGCGGCCCTCGCCACGGCGAGCGTACCGAGCGCGTTGACGACGTACGCGCCCTCCGGGTCTTCCTCGCAGCCGTCGACGGACGTCTTGGCCGCCAGGTGCAGCACGACGTCGGGGCGGACGGCAACCAGGCGCTCCGCGACCCGGTCGAGGTCCTCGACGGGCAGATCGCCGTGGCCGAACGCCACGACGTCCTCCGTGGGAGCCGCCTCGCGGAACGCCGTCCCCAGCCCGCCGCCGGCGCCGGTCACGGCGATCCTCATCGCGGGAGCCACCGTTCGGGATGGTCGCGGTACCACGCCACGGTCCGCGCCAGCCCGTCCTCGAACTCGACCTCCGGCTTCCAGCCGAGCGCCGCCAGGCGATCCCACACCATCGAGTAGCGGAAGTCGTGGCCCGGGCGGTCCTCCACGAACGTCACGAGGTCCTCGGGGGCCCCCGCCAGGCGGCAGATCGCCCGGGCCAGGTCGACGTTGGCTACCTCGTGGCCGCCCCCCGCGTTGTACACCTCGCCGGGCGCGCCACCCTCGATCACGGCCAGCACGGCGCGCGCGAAGTCCTCGACGTACAGCCACTCGCGCCGGTTCGACCCGTCCCCGTAGACCGGGAGCGGCGACCCCTCGAGCGCCGCCACCGCGAACGTCGGGATGGCCTTCTCCGGGTGCTGCCGGGGGCCGTAGGCGTTCGGCCCCCGCATGATCCGGACGTCGATCCCGTAGGTCCGGTGGAACGACCGGCACAGCAGGTCGGCGCCGGCCTTCGTGGCCGCGTAGGGGTTGTTCGGGCGGAGCGGGCTGTCCTCGGTGAAGGCGCCCTCCGGCGTCGAGCCGTAGACCTCGTCGGTGGAGACCTGGACCATCGGGACGCCATGGCGGAGGGCGGCCTCGAGCAGCGTGTGCGTCCCCAGCACGTTCGTCACGGCGAACGGCCGAGCGTCCGCGATGCTGCGGTCGACGAACGACTCGGCGGCGAAGTTGACGACGAGGCCGCTGGCCGCCACCAGCGGATCCACCGCGTCGGGATCGGCGACGTCGCCCTCCACCAGGCGGACCCGAGGATCGGCGTCGTGATGCGCCAGGTTCTCGCGCGTCCCGGCGTACGTGAGCGCATCGAGCACCGTGATCCGATCGGCCGCTCCAGCCAGCGCGGCGTCGACGAAGTGCGAGCCGATGAACCCGGCTCCGCCCGTGACGAGGACGTCGGTCATCGGTCTCCCCGCGGGTGCGGCGAGCGGAGCGGACGGATCACTTGAAGACGATGTCCCAGCTGTACGGGATGTCGGGGGTGTCCCAGGGGGCACGGTACTCGTCGGGCGCGGCGTGGTTGTAGGGCTCGGTGGGGATGTTGACGACGATAGCCTCCTCGTGCGAGACGCACTTCCAGCCGTGGTACACGCCGGCCGGGACCCGGACGAGCTTCGCGTTGTGATCTCCGATGAAGTACTCGGTGACCGTGCCCTTCGTCGGCGAGTCGTCGCGGGAGTCGTACAGCACCAGCTTGACCATGCCGCGGATGCAGCAGAAGTTGTCCTCCTGCAGCTTGTGGAGGTGCCAGGCTTTCACGACCCCGGGATAGGTGGTGGAGACGTAGACCTGGCCGAACTTCCTGAACCCGTTGTCGTCGGCGCGGAGGATCTCCTGGAGCCGCCCCCGCTCGTCGGGGATGACCCTGAGGTCCTTGACCCACACGCCATCGATCTCGTCCGCCATGGGAGCTCCTCGAAAGACCTGCGGTCGTGGCGCCCCGGGAGTCTAGCAGGGCAGCCGCTCACCGACCCCCGGCCCGGCGCAGCACCTCGGCGGTCCCTCGGGCCGTCCGCTCCCAGGTGAACCCGGCGGCCCGGCGCGGGCCGCCCTCTCGCAGCCGCCGGCGGAGAGCCTCGTCCTCCGCCACCCGGCGGATCCCCTCGGCGATCGAGGCCGGATCCAGCGGATCGACGTAGACGGCCTCATCGCCGGCCACCTCCGGGAGCGAGGACAGGTTCGAGGTCACCACCGGGGTCCCGCACGCCAGGGCCTCCAGGACCGGGAGCCCGAACCCCTCGTAGCGCGAGGGGAACACGAGCGCGGTGGCGCCGCCGAGGAGCCCGATCTTGTCCTGCTCGGAGACGTAGCCGGTGATCGTGACCCGGCCCCGGATGCCGGACGGCAGCGCCTCGAGCGCCGGACGCAGGAGGTTCCACCCCTCGGGGTTCCAGTGGACGGACCCCCCGACGATGACCAGGCGAGGGACGACGTCCGCCACCTCGGCGAAGGCCCGCACCAGGTTGGGGAGGTTCTTCCGGGGCTCGATGCCACCGACGTAGAGGAGGTACGGGGCCTGGACGCCGAAGCGGCGGCGGGCCTCCGCGACGCGGTCCTCCGGCGGCGGCCGGAACACCGTGGTGTCCACGCCGAGCGGCGTGACCGTGACCCGCTCGGGCGGGACCGGGTACAGCTCGACGAGGTCCCGCTTCGTCGACTCCGAGACCACCAGGACCTCCGCGGCCCGCCCGAGGGCGTCGTCGATCCCCTGGAGCCACCGGAGCGTGCTGTGCGGCGCCGTCTCGGGATGGAGCTTGTAGGCCAGATCGTGCACGGTCACGACCAGCCGGGAGGCGTTGGTGGGCGGCGGCAGGAAGTTCGTGGCCCAGAACACGTCGAACCCGACGAACCACTCCACCCGTGGAAGGCCGTACCGCTCGGTCAGGCGCCAGAACCACCGGGCCGGGAACGGCGTCCACCGCTCGCGGAAGTTCGGCGCCCGGATGTCGGTGAAGAATAGCGGCCGGCCCGTGAGGCGCCGGAAGTAGAGGTACCACGCCAGGTACGTCGTCTCGGGGTCAACCCGCGGGAGGTGATGGATGAGGTTCCAGGTGTAGTGGCCGACGCCCGTCTTGCCCGGCGAGACCGCCGGACGCGCGTCGATCGCTACCCGCACCGGAGCATCACGGCGAGCCAGTCTAGCGGCGGCCGCAGCGACCTCAGCGACGGCGTGGTGGGGCTACCGCCGTCCCTGGACGATGAGCCTGGGACCGCTGTTCTGCTGGACGAAGCCGGGGAGGGCCACCATCCCGCCCTGCCGGGTGTCCGAGTAGCCCGCCCACATCATCCCGGTCTCGTCGATCTCGATCGTGAAGAAGTCGCCCATCCGGCGGTCGATCAGCTGCGCCTGGCACACCGTCCCCTGGTTGCAGATCGTGCCGCGGTGGACCGGGTCCGGGGTGGCCACCGCCTTCCGGAACCCGGGCTCCGCCGACTGGCGGCATCCGAGCCCGTTCAGCGTGACGGCGGTCTCCACCCGCCACGCCGCGTCGCCGGCCTCCTCGGAGTTGTTGTCGGGGAGCTGGCGGTCGGCCTCCAGCCAGGCGATGGCCACCCGGCGCGGCGAGCCCACGGCCAGCCACGGCCAGATGTCGGTCCCGTCGTCGTCGGGGTCGACCAGGATGGGGGCGGCCCACGTCCTGCCGCGGTCGGTGGAGTACGAGTACCAGATGCCGCCGCCCCGGGCCCCGCCGCCGTCCTCGGACCAGATCATGTACAGGTTGCCCTTCTCGTCGACGTCGAACGACGGCCAGTGCGCGGTGTCGTTCATGTCGACCCCGGTGGCGATGGTGTTCAGCTCGCGGGTGAAGTCGTCGTTGCGGATGTTCCTGAACGCCGCCATCGACAGCTTGTCCCCCGGCCCTGGGTCCGACGACAGGTTGGCCTCGTACAGCGTCCCGTCCCGCTTGTCGACCTGGAGGTCGCCCAGGCCGCCGGGGTCGGAGACGCCAGGGCTGAACGTCCTCCCGCCGTCCTTGCTCTTGTACAGGTGATGCCCGATGTTCCCGACGGGGTCGGTGGGGAAGGTGCCGCCCGCGAAGGCGTTCCCGACGATGTAGACCACGTTCTCCTGGTCCGCCTCGGTCCACTGCCGGTCCGTCATGGTCTGGGCGAAGAAGTTCTGCAGCGTGTACTCGTTGTGCGGGCGTGGGCGGTCCATGTCGGCGGCCTTCGAGATCGCCACGTTGACCAGGTTGATCTCGGACTCGTACACGTTCCCGGCGGTGTCGATCGCGATCTCGGGGTCGGAGAACCCGGACATGGGAACCCCGCTGGGAGGCACGGTCCGGGGAACGAACTCCCAGGTCTTCCCGTCGTCGTAGCTGTTCCAGATGTAGGTCTGCCCGGTGTAGTGCTGGAAGAAAGCGGCGGAGTCCTCGTCGGCGGCGGCCGGGAGGAAGACGTGGGTCGTCCCGGCGTGGGCCGTGTAGATCAGCGTACCGTCGGGATGGGTCTCCACGGTGGGCTCGCCGCCGGCGCGTTCCGTATCGATGTAGCGCTGCGGGGCGAACCTCGGGGCCCTCCCGAGCGGCCGGCAGCTGGACGCCGCTCCCACGGGGATCGTGGTGAGGGCCGCCGCGAGCGCCGCGACCGAGATGAGTGAGGCGGACAGAGGGCGAAGCTTCATCGGGCACCTCCCCGGGCCGGTCATCACAAGGCTTCGACGCGCCGGGCGCAGGGACCTCCTGGTTAGAGGAGCTCCACCTGGCTCTGGTCGCCGAGCATCAGCCGGTGCATCGCGGGACGCCGGCGGCCGCGGCGGACCTCGACGTCCTTCCCGAGGAGCGACTGGGCCAGGCCCTCGACGTCCTCGATCCGACAGCGCTCCATGATGATCGCGTCCTCGACCTGGCTGCGGGCCACGCGGCAGCCGTAGTAGATCGAGGCGTGGGGGCCGACCACGGAGTCCTCGACGATGGTGTCCTCCCCCACCACCGCCGGACCCCGGATCACCGAGCGGGACACCTTGGCCCCGACCTCGACGACGACGGGGCCCACCAGACTCGAGCGCTCGTCGACGTCGCCCTCCACCCGTGGCTCGAGCGTCGACAGGATCATCCGGTTGGCCTCCAGGAGGTCCTCGAGGTGGCCCGTGTCCTTCCACCACCCGGCGACCATCTCGGCACGTACCGTGCGGCCGGTGTCGATGAGGTGCTGGATGGAGTCGGTGATCTCCAGCTCTCCGCGCCAGGACGGCTTCACCGAAGCAACCGCCTCGTGGACGGTGGCGTCGAACAGGTACACCCCCACCAGCGCCAGGTCGGAGATCGGCTCCCGGGGCTTCTCGACGAGCCGGACCACGCGGTCGCCCTCCAGGACCGCGACGCCGAACCGCTCGGGCTCGGGCACCGCGGCCAGAAAGATCTGGGCATTCGGGCGGTGGCGCTCGAACTCCTGCACGAACCCGCCCAGGCCCTCGAGCAGGAGGTTGTCCCCGAGATACATCACGAAATCGTCGTCGCCGAGGAAGTCGCGGGAGACCAGGACGGCGTGGGCCAGCCCCAGCGGCTCCTCCTGGGGGATGTACGTCACGTCGAGCCCCCACGCGGAGCCGTCCCCCACCGCGGACCGGACCTCCTCGGCCGTGGCGCCCACGACGATGCCGACCTCGCGGACGCCCGCGTCGCGGAGGGCCTCCAGCCCGTAGAACAGGATCGGCTTGTTGGCCACCGGGATCAGCTGCTTGGCGCTGGTGTGGGTGATCGGGCGGAGGCGCGAGCCCTTGCCGCCCGAGAGCACCAGCGCCTTCACGCCGCCACCACCCGGCCGTCGGCCACGACGACCGCCACCTCGGCGCGCTGAAGGACCCCGGGCGGGCCCTCGGTCACCGGCAAGCCGGGGAAGTAGCCGCTCACCACGTCGGCGCGCGCCTCGCTCCCCGGCGCGAACAGGATCCGGCTCCGGTCGAACCGGGCCGGCGCCCGGGCGCTCCCCAGGACGATGAAGCCGGCCTGGCGCAGGCGGTCCTCGACCGAGGAGACGGCCGCGCGGTCCCCGGCGTCCAGGACGACGACCTCGATCTGGGCCTCGGAGATCTCGGTGTTCACGAGGACCTCCCCCAGGCGGCCGAGCGGCCGTCCCCGGCGCAGCCGCCGGAACAGCTCGTCGGCCTCCGGCGTGGCCACGACGTAGGACAGCCCTCGGGGAACCGAGGGGACCACCCGGAAGTCGAGGGCGCTGGCTCCGGAGGGATCCTCCGCCGCGAGCTCGCGCAGCTCGGTGCCCAGGTAGATGAACGTGGCGCCGGAGATGTGCTGGTCGGTGGTCACGTTGCCGGCCGCCTCGGCGATCAGATCGGCGTCCAGGAGGCTCCGGACCGATAGCAGGCGGTTCAGCATGGCCCGCATGAACTGCTGCTGGCGCGCGATCCGGGAGAAGTCGGGGATCAGGTCGCCCTCGATGTGGCGGGCGCGGACGAACCCCAGGGCCTCCTGCCCGTCGAGGTCGTAGCAGCCCGGCGCTGGCAGGTTCAGCCCGGCCAGCGGGTCCACCATCGCCCGATCGACGCAGATCCGGACCCCGCCGAGCGTGTCGACCAGGTGCTGGAAGCCGGCCAGGTCGACCTCGACGTAGGTGTGGATCGGCAGGCCCGTGAACCGCCGCACCGTCCGGACCACGAGGTCCGGCCCACCGAGCTCGAAGGCCGCGTTGATCCGGTCCGGCCCGTGTCCGGGGATGCGGACCAGGAGGTCGCGGGGGAAGTGCACGACGACGGCCCGCTCCTGCCGGGGGTCGACGTGCATGAGGATGATCGTGTCGGAGCGCTCGCCCCGGACGTCCTCCGGGCCGCCGAACCGGACCTGGTCCTCCTCGGACAGGCCGCTCCGGGTGTCGCTGCCCAGGATCAGCACGTTCCTGGGATGGCTGGCGAAGTACCCCTCCTCCCGGGGCTCGACGGGTACGTCCACGGTCGGGTGCTCCTCCAGCCGGCCCAGGAGCCGCACGCCCTGGACGGAGCCCAGCGCCACGGCCAGCCCCGCGAGGCCGGCTATCGCGAGGGCCACGAGCCGCGGCCACCCGCTCCACCAGGCCGCCAGGCGCTTGGCGCGCCCGGTCCCGGGCGCCGTAGGGTTAGGAAGCGACATCCGGACAAGGGTACCCTCCGGGTGCCCCCGACGACGCGGAGCGGCGATGAACGAGATCGTCTGGCGGCCCACCCAGGACTACGTGGAGCGGGCCAACGTCACCCGCTTCATGCGGATGCACGGCATCGCGTCGTACGACGAGCTCGTGTCTCGCTCGCGGGACGACGTGGAGTGGTTCTGGGATGCGGTGGTGCGGGACCTGGGGATCGACTTCTTCCGGCCGTACGACCGGGTGCTCGACATTTCGGACGGCGTCCCGTGGGCCAGGTGGTTCGTCGGGGGGCAGATCAACCTGGCCCACGTCACCTGCGACACGTGGGCCCGCCGGACGCCCGACGCCATCGCGGTCGTGTGGGAGGGCGAGGACGGCGAGGTCCGGCGCGTCGGCTACGCGGAGCTCCGGGCCATGGCCGACGGCCTGGCCCACGGGCTGCGGTCGCTGGGCGTCCAGGACGGCGACGCCGTGGGGATCTTCATGCCGATGGCCCCGGAGACCGTGGCCGCCACGCTGGCCTGCGCCAAGCTCGGGGCCGTCTACGTGCCGATCTTCTCGGGGTTCGCGCCCGACGCCGTGTCCAGCCGGCTCAACGACGCCCGGGCCAAGATCCTGATCACCGCCGACGGCTTCCTCCGCCGCGGGCAGCGCGTGGACATGAAGGCGGTGGCCGACGCCGCCGCCGACGCGGCGCCGTCCGTGGAGCGGGTCGTCACCTGGAGCCGGTTCGGGGGCGGCGAGCCGCGAGGCGACCGGGACGTCCGGTGGCACGACCTCCTCCGGAGCGCCTCGACGCCGTTCGAGACGCTCCCGCTGGACTCCGAGCACCCCTTGTTCCTGGCCTACACGAGCGGGACCACCGGACGCCCGAAGGGCTCGGTCCACGTCCACGGCGGCTTCACGGTGAAGATCGCCGAGGAGGTGGCGTACCAGGTCGACCTCCACCAGGGAGAGACGCTGTTCTGGGTCACCGACCTCGGCTGGATCATGGGGCCGTGGGAGATCGTCGGCGCGGGGGCCCTGGGGGCCACCGTGTTCCTGTACGAGGGCGCGCCCAACCATCCGGCGCCCGACCGGATCTGGGACATGGTCGAGCGCCACGGGATCACGACCCTGGGGGTCTCCCCCACGCTGATCCGGGCGCTGATCCCGGCCGGGGACGAGCACCTCGAGCGCCACGACCTCTCCTCGCTCCGGATCCTGGGCTCCACCGGCGAGCCGTGGAACCCGGAGCCGTACCTCTGGTTCTCCGAGAAGGTGGGCGGCGGGCGGTGCCCGATCATCAACCTCTCGGGCGGCACCGAGGTCGGGGCCTGCTTCCTCTCTCCGCTGCCGATCACCGAGCTGAAGCCCACGACGCTGCGGGGGCCGGCCCTCGGCATGGCGGTGGACGTCTGGGGGCCCGACGGGCAGCCGGTGCCCCGAGGGCAGGTCGGCGAGCTGGTCTGCACGAAGCCGTGGCCGGCGATGACCCGCGGGGTGTGGGGCGACCCGGACCGCTACCTGGCCACGTATTGGTCCCACTGGCCGGACGTGTGGGTCCACGGCGACTGGGCCACGATCGACGAGGACGGGTTCTGGTTCCTCCACGGCCGCTCCGACGACACGATGAACATCGCCGGGAAGCGCCTCGGGCCCGCCGAGGTTGAGTCCGCCCTGACCGAGCACCCCGCGGTCGCCGAGTCGGCCGCGGTGGGGATCCCTCACGACGTCAAGGGCGAGTCGATCTGGTGCTTCGTGCTCACGAAGCCGGGGTTCGCCACCGGCGACGAGCTGGCCGCCGAGCTGAAGGGCGTCGTCGCCGAGCACCTGGGCAAGGCCTTCGCCCCCCACCGTATCGTGTTCGTCGACGAGCTCCCCAAGACCCGCTCGGCGAAGATCCTCCGTCGCGCCATCCGGGCCACGGTGCTCGCTCAGGACCCCGGCGACCTCTCGAGCCTGGAGAACCCCTCGGCGATCGAGAAGATCCGCGCGGCGGTGGCGTGACCTACCGGACGCGGCCCTGGAGCGCCCGGAACGCCAGGCTCAGCGTGACGGCCCCGAAACCGACCGCGATGGCCACGGCGATCAGGAGCCTCCCCGCGTCCCACCCCGTCATGGTCAGCGAACGGAGCCCGTCGAGCAGATAGGTCATCGGGTTGTACGTGGCGGCGGTCGACAGCCACCCCTCGAGGAGCTCCTTGGGGGCGAAGGTCGGCGCCAGGAACAGGAACGGGAACTGGAACACCCACATCGTCCCCACGACCTGGGTGTTGCCGGTCTTGAGGGCGACCGCGAAGCCGATCGCCGAGTAGGCCAGGCCCCAGAGGCTGGCGATGGCCACCAGGGCCACCGCGCCCGCGAACCCGGTCTCGATCGGCGTCCCCACCAGGACCCCGATCGCCACGATGAAGGCTCCCTGGAGCACGATCCGCATGAAGTCGGCCCCCATCGCGCCCAGGAGCAGGGCCAGGCGGCTGGTCGGCGTGAGCAGCAGCTTGTCGAAGTACCCGCTCTCGATGTCGGTGACCATGTTCAGCCCCGCGCTGCCGCCGGTGACGGCGAAGATCACCGCCACCGGGAGCTGGAAGGCCTTGAAGTTGAAGTTGAACGCCCGGGCGAACTCGGAGAACGAGCCGATGAGGATCAGGAAGAAGACGATCGGCATGATGAGGTTGGGGATCAGGTAGGCGGGGGTCCGGAGCGACAGCCGGACCTCGCGCTGGCCAAGGTAGAGGCCGGACCGGACCCATTCCACGACCCGGTTCCGGTGCCCGGGCGCGGCCGGGGCGGCGACGTCGGTCACGGGGCCTCCTCGCCGTCGGGCGGCGTCCGGTCGGCGCCCTCCAGGCGCGAGCCGGTGGCCCGCAGGAACACCTCGTCGAGCGTCGGGTGCGAGACGGCCACCGAGCCCACCGGGATCCGGGCCCGGTCCAGGAGCCGGATGGCCTCGGCCACCGCCGCCGATCCGTCGGTCACGAAGAGCGTGAGCCCCGAAGCGTCGGGACGGAGGTCGGTCACCCCGTGGAGCGCCGAGAGCGCCCGAGTGGCCTCTTCCATCCGGTCCTGACCGACATCCACCGTGATCACGTCGTTCCCAACCGACGCCTTGAGGGCCTGGGGCGCGCCCTGCGCCACGATCCGGCCGTGATCGATGATCGCCACGTCCTGGCACAGCCGGTCCGCCTCCTCGAGGTACTGCGTCGTGAGGAAGACCGTGATCCCCTCGTCGCGGTTCAGGTGGCGGACCTCGTCCCAGATGGCGTGGCGGCTGGCCGGATCGAGCCCGCCGGTGGGCTCGTCGAGGAACAGGATCCGGGGGCCGTGGATCAGCGCGCTGGCCAGGTCGAGGCGGCGCTTCATCCCCCCGGAGTAGGTCTTGATCCGCCGGTCCGCCGCGTCGGTGAGCCCCACCAGCTCGAGCATCTCCGCCGCCCGTCGCGCCACGGCGGCACCGCCGAGGCCATACAGCCGCGCCTGGAGGACGAGCAGTTCGCGGCCGGTCGCCAGGCCGTCGAGGCCCGCCTCCTGGAGCGCCACCCCGATCGTGCGGCGGATCGCGTGCGGGTCCCTGGCCAGGTCGAACCCCGCCACGCGCGCCGACCCCGAGGTCGGCCGCAGGAGCGTGGTGAGCATCCGGACGGTGGTGGTCTTGCCGGCACCGTTCGGGCCGAGGAAGCCGAAGACCTGGCCCTCGGGGATGGCGAGGTCCAGGCCCTGGACGGCCACCACGCCGCCGGCGAACTCCTTCCGGAGCCCGGTGGCCTCGATCGCGCTCACGCGCAGCTCCCTCCCTCGTCCGCCCGGGCGCTCGACCCGAACCTCTGTCACACCGGCTCGCCGCGCGCGGCGCGGGCCCGCTCGATGGCCCGCTTCCGCGCCAGGCGCGTCTCCTGGCGGAGGCGCGCCTCCTGCTGCCGCCGCCGCTGGCCGTCGGTCTGGGGATCGACCGCGGGCACGCGCCGCGGCTTGCCCTCGGCGTCGAGGGCCACGAACACGAGGTAGGCGCTCGAGGTGTGGACCCGGCGCCCGCTACCGTAGTTCTCCGCCTCGACCCGGACGCCGACCTCCATCGAGGTCGTGAAGGCCTCGTTCACCATGGCCCGGACCGTCACGACGTCGCCGAGGAAGACCGGCTCGAGGAACGACATCTCGTCCATCGCCGCCGTCACGGCCAACCCGCCACAGTGCTTCGCCGCCGCGAGGCCCGCGGCGGTGTCCACCAGCTTCATGATCGTCCCGCCGTGGACGTTCCCGGCGAGGTTGGCGTCGGGGATCTCCATGGCCTGGGCCAGGACGACCTCGGACTCCGAGGGCGGCCGGGGGGTGAGGTCCCACTCCACGGCCCGCCAGGGTATCAAGCCGCCGAGCCAAGCCGCCGACGCGGACCACGCGCCCTTCGGACGCGACGTCGCCTTTCGCCGGTGAACGGGTGCCGGGGCAGCAACGTCCAACATGGTGCCGGCTCCTGGTGGGCGGCGGTTCGGCCCCGGGTGAGACTCACGCTTCAGGGGCGGCCACGGCGGAAGCGATGGATCGGCTGTAGGTGTTCGAGGCGCATGAGAGGCATCCTCGTAGCCGCGGCGCTGTTCACCGCAGCAGCAGGGGCCGGGCTGGCGTGGATGCTGGCAGCAGGGGACGACGACGACCCCCCGGCAGCCATCGGGCCTTGGAAGGGCATCTGGCCTCAGGACTCCCGCGACGAAGCCCAGCAGGCACAAAGAGCTGCCGACGAGGGAGACCCTCGCCATGCGTGGCAGCTCGATCCCGATGGGGACGCAGTCTTCGTCCGCTACGCCAGAGAGGTGCTCGGGTGGAGCGACCCTCAACCTCTCGTCATTCACATCCCGGAGGGACGGGACTGGGTCAGGGAGTCGCTGGTGATCCGGTGCCCTCCCGGGCCGCACCCTGACTATCCGAAGATCGATTGCGGGCTCCCCGCACGCAGGACCTACGCTGCGGTGAACCTGACGGTCGAGCGCCTGGTTCGTCGGGACGCCGACGGCATCTGGATCGTGACCGAGTCAGAGGCCACGTCGTTCCACCAGCCGGCGCCGCCATCCGACGACGAGGCACGAACCCTCGTCACCCAGTTCGCGGAGGCGCGGGTGCGGGGCTCCGGCGCCCAGGCGTACTTATCTGAAGATGGGAGGCTGGAGTACGGCCAGAAGCAACAGCTCGGTCCGCTCTACGGCGGATGCGACCGCTACGACATCGCCTTCATCGATGGCCCGAGCTGGCCATTGGGCGGATACGAGGTCGGCATCCGGCTCTTCTTCGCCTCCACGGGAGCCTCCGACGAAGAGACCCTCTTCGTGCGCGCGAGGAGCGGTTTCTCGAGAGACACAGGACGGCTGCTCGTCCTGGGTGGGCGTACGGGCCTGTCCGGACCATAAGGGCCGTGAGGGCGGCAGAGCGCCTCCCCTCAGCCTGAATCTCTGGTCGCCGCTCGTTGGCGGGAGCGCCAGGCCGCCACCGAGGCCCGGTTCCCGCACACCTGGGGGCTACAGAACCGCCGAGAGCGGTTCCGGGAGCGGTCCACGAAGACGTCGCGGCAGCTCTCCCAGTCGCACACCCGGAGCCGGTCCCAGCCCTCCGCGCCCACGACGGCCGCCAACGCCATCCCGATCCGCGCGGCCAGCCGCCGGGCCAGCGAGGCGTCGGCGGGGACGTACTCGACGTGCCAGCCGTCGGCCTCGTGCGTCGCCAGCGTCGGCCGGGCACCCGCCTCGTCGAGGATCCGGTTCAGCGCGGCCGCCGCCTCGTCCGCCCCGGAGGCCTCGAAGACCTCACGGAGGCGGCGCCGGAGCCGCTCGACCTCCTCGAGGTCCCCCCGGTCGACGCGCCGTTCGATCCGGACGGCGTGGCCCTCGAGCAAGCGGGCCAGCGCCTCCGGGGAGTCGACGACGACATGCTCGCCGGACGGCAGGTGCGAGTTGACCAGCCCCTCGGCGAGGGCCAGGGCCTCCTCGACATCATGACCGTACCGCATTTGACTCCTTACACCCGGTGTGCTTAACTGTCGACATGGATTTTGCTCCTTACCGAGGCCGAGCGTCAAGGGCGGGAGGTGAGTACGCATGGAGCTGCTGATCGTCGTCATCGCGCTGGCGATCGTCGCCGCCGCCGGGGTGCTGTTCGGCGCCGACAGCCGGGACGGCAGGGACTGGCGCGACCGCGTCGCCTGATCCTAGGGCGGCCCGAGCCCCTCGAACGCGGGGCGGAACGGGACCATTGACCGGCTCGCCCGGCCAATCCATACTCGGCCCCTCGTGGCCGAGGACCATGGGGACCGTTCCGGGCGCCACTCCTCGGGCCGGACCACGCCCTCGCTGGGGCTGGCCCGCCCGGGGCGGCACCGGCGGCGGCGGGGCCCGAGCTTCTCGGTGTTCGTCGGCATCGCCACGGTGTCCCTGCTGGTCGCGTGGCAGCTCCGGATGCGCGTCGAGGAGCCTGAGCGCCCCCCGGGCCGCACCGTGTTCGCCGAGCCCGGGCCCACGGCCCAGCCCTCGCCGAGCCCGACCGCGGCGCCCGGGACGCTGCCGGACGACGTGCCGATCGAGCACGTGGTCTTCATCATCAAGGAGAACCGGACGTTCGATAACTTCTTCGGCCGGTACCCGGGCGCCGACGGGGCCACCGAGGGGCAGACGCTCGAGGGCGAGACCATCCCGCTGAAGCCGGCCCCCGATGTCTCGCCGCACGACATCACCCACGGGTTCTCCTCGGGGCTGTACGCGATCAACGGCGGGAAGATGAACGGCTTCAACTTCATCGGCTACGGCAAGGACCTCACGGGATACACGGCCTTCCGCCGCCAGGACATCCCCCGGTACTGGGCCTACGCCGACCGGTTCGTGCTGGCCGACGCGTTCTTCACCTCGATGTACGGCCCGACCTTCCCCGAGCACCTCTACACGGTGGCCGCCCAGTCGGCCGAGATCGTCGACAACAAGAAGACCGCCGACACGCCCGGGAACTACTGCGACGACCCGAGCGAGTACACGGCCAGGTTCCTGCGCGACCTGAAGCCCAAGGACCGCCGCTACATCATGGAGATCGAGGAGCGGCCGATGGCCGAGAAGCCGGAGCTGATCCTGGAGATCGCCAGGTTCTGGGAGCAGATCCGGACGTGCCTCGACATCCGCACGGTCCCCGACCTGCTCGAGGAGGCGGGGATCAGCTGGGGGTACTACGCGGTCACGAATCGCTGGCAGCACGCGCTCCAGGCGATCCGCCACATCCGCTTCGGCCCGATGTGGAAGAAGGTCCACGAGCCCGAGGACTGGCTGGAGCACGTCCGGAACGAGGAGCTGCCGAACGTCACCTGGCTCGTGCCCCCGGAGGAGTACAACGACCACCCCGGCGCCGGGAAAAGCGTGTGCGCCGGCGAGAACTGGGTGGTCCAGCAGCTGAACGCGATCATGAAGAGCCCCTACTGGAAGACCAGCGCGATCGTCATCGTGTGGGACGACTTCGGCGGGTTTTACGACCACGTGGAGCCCCCGCACTACGACATCATGGGGCTCGGCCCCCGGACGCCGGCGCTGATCATCTCGCCGTGGACCCGCCAGGGCGACAATCGGGACGGGGGCTACATCGACAACACGACGTACGAGTTCTCCTCGGTCCTGCGGTTCATCGAGGAGATCTGGGACCTCGAGCCGCTGACGAAGCGCGACGGCCAGGCCGACCCCCTCTCGGGGGCGTTCGACTTCACCGCCGAGCCGCGCTACGACAAGCTGCTGTTCCCCTACCGCGACGACTGCCCGTACGGGAACGACCTCGGGTGGCCCCGGGTCAAGGAGGAGCCCGCCTAGGGGCCGAGCTGGCGGAGGAGCTCCCGCCCGATCACCAGCCGCTGGATCTGGTTCGTGCCCTCGTAGATCTGGGTGATCTTGGCGTCGCGCATCATGCGCTCGACGCCGTACTCCCGCATGTAGCCGTACCCGCCGAGGACCTGGACGGCATCGGTGGTCACCGTCATCGCCGTGTCGGAGGCATGGCACTTGGCGATGGCCGACAGGTACGTGAGCCGGGGATCCCCGGCGTCGCACGCCGCGGCGGCCTGGTAGACCAGGAGCCGGGCGGCCTCCACCTCCATGGCCATGTCCGCCAGCAGGAACTGGATCCCCTGGAGCCGGGCGATCTTCTCGCCGAACTGCTCGCGTTCGGTGGCGTACCGGGCGGCCTGGTCCAGCGCCCCCTGGGCGATCCCCAGCGCCTGGGCCGCGATCGTCGGACGGGAGTAGTCGAGCGTGCGCATCGCGTAGGCGAAGCCCTGGCCCTCCTCGCCGATCAGGCGGTCCTCGGGGATCGTGACGCCGTCGAGGTAGACCTCGCGCGTCGGCGAGCCCCGGATCCCCATCTTCTCCTCGGCCTTCCCGACCGAGAACCCGCCGTCCTCGGCGTGGACGACGAAGGCCGAGATGCCCCTGGTCCGCTCGACCGGGTCCCGGGTGGCGAACACGGTGTAGCGGTCGGAGATGCCGGCGTTGGTGATGAACCGCTTCGTCCCGGAGAGGCGGAACCCGCTCGAGGTCCGCTCGTAGCGGGTCCGCATCGAGGCGGCGTCCGAGCCGGCGCCCGGCTCGGTGAGCGCGTAGGACATCTGGTGCTCCCCGCGGGCGATCCCCCCGAGGAGCGCGTCGCGCTGGGCCGGGCTCCCGGCGAGCATCACCGGGATGGCTCCCAGCCGGCACACCAGCGGGATGAGCGCGGCGCTCGCGGAGACGCGAGAGACCTCCTCGACCATCACCGCCACCGAGAGCGACCCTCCGCCCGACCCGCCGTGCTCCTCGGGGTAGCCCACGGCCATCAGCTCGTTGTCGACGAACAGCCGGTGGACGTCCCAGGGGAACTCGTCGGCCTCGTCGATCTCGGCGGCGCGCGGCGCCACCCGGTCCTCGCACAGCCCCCGGACGGCCTTGCGGAACGTCTCGAGCTCGTCGGGCAGCGCGAAGGCGCGGTCGGTCACGCCGCCGCTACGGCCGGCGGATGATCAGGGCGTCGCCCTGGCCGCCGCCGCCGCACAGCGTGGCGCCCGCGTACTCCACGCCCCGCCGCCGCATGTCGTGGGCCGCCGAGAGGACGAGCCGGGCCCCGCTCATGCCGATGGGATGGCCGAGGGCGACCGCGCCGCCGTTCGGGTTGACGGCCTCCTCGTCGAGGCCGAGCATCCGCGTGGCGTTCAGGGCCACGGCGGCGAAGGCCTCGTTGATCTCCACCACGCCGAGGTCGTTCGCGGCGATGCCGGCCTTCTTGAGCGCGGCCTCCATGGCCAGGGCCGGG
This sequence comes from Actinomycetota bacterium, assembly GCA_036260395.1. GTDB lineage: Bacteria > Actinomycetota > UBA4738 > UBA4738 > CALAEC01 > DASZZY01. Next base: position 20,711 of record DASZZY010000052.1, on the reverse strand, counting down.
ACCGTGTGCAGGTACGGGTAGCTGTCGGCGCTCATGCCGTGGGCCACGATCTCCGCCAGGGGCTCGGCGCCCAGGGCCTCGGCCCGTTCGGCGCTCATCACGACGAGCGCCGCCCCGCCGTCGGAGATCTGGGAGGCGTTGCCGGCCGTGATCGTCCCCTCCTTCCGGAACGCCGGCTTCAGCTTCGACAGCGACTCCTCGGTGGTCTCCGGACGGATCCCCTCGTCGCGGGAGACCTCGGCCGGGTCGCCCTTGCGCTGGGGGACCTTCACGGTGAACGTCTCTTCGGCCATCCGGCCGGACTCCCAGGCGTCGTGCGCCCGCCGGTGGCTCCGCGCCGCCCAGGCGTCCTGCTCCTCGCGGGAGATGTTCAGTTCGTCGTTGATCTCGTCGGACGAGTCGCCCATGTGCTTGTCGGTGAACGTGGACCACAGCCCGTCGTAGATCATGGAGTCCACGAGCTGGGCGTTGCCCATCCGGGCCCCCCACCGCGCGGCGGGGAGCAGGTAGGGCGCGGCGCTCATCGACTCCATCCCACCGGCCACCGCGACCTCGATCTCGCCGGCCCGGATCAGCTGGTCCGCCATGGCCACGGCGTTCAGGCCGGACAGGCAGACCTTGTTGATCGTGATCGACGGGACCTCCTTGGGGATCCCTCCCCGGATCGCCGCCTGGCGGGCGGTGATCTGGCCGGCCCCGGCCTGGATGACCTGGCCCATGATCACGTACTCCACCTGCTCGCCGGCGATGCCGGCCCGGCTCAGCGCCTCGCGGATGGCGGCGCCCCCGAGCTCTACCGCCGGAAGGTCCTTGAACGCCCCCCCGAACCTGCCGATGGGGGTCCGGGCGCCCGCCACGATCACGGAACGGCTCACGTCGGCTCCTCTCGTCCGGCCTGGTGTCCATTCTACGCGGCCCCTTCCGGGTATCCTCCGGCCGTGATCCCCGACGAACCCGTCCGGGGCCGGTTCGCCTACCTGGAGCACCCGTGGCTGCTGTCCATGACCGGGCTCGAGCAGTTCGAGCCGTTCCTGCGAGGGCGCGTGCCGCTGGCCCCGCTCTACAACCTGACCGGGCTGGTGGCCACCGAGGCGGCGCTGGGAACCGCCACCTTCACGATGCCCGCCACCGGGTGGTGGCAGTCCTCGGCCGGGGTGTTCTTCGGCGGGACCTACGCGTTCGTGGCCGACGCGGCCCTGGGTGGGGCGGTGTTCACGGTGCTCCCGCCCGCCACGGCGCTGGCCACCTCCGAGATCTCCATGAGCTTCCTCCGCCCGGCGAGCGTGCGGAGCGGCCACATCAACGCCAGGGGGCGGGTGATCCAAGCGGGGCGCAACCAGGGGCTCTCGGAGGCGTTGATCGAGGATGCCCACGGCCGGTTGCTCGCCCACGCGACGTCGCGGTGCGTGCTGACACCGCTCCCCTTCGACCCCCCGCCTCGGCCAGACCCCCTTCCGGAGATCGAGATGCCCGCCTACGAGGGGCCGGATCCATGGCAGCGTCCAGCGGATGGCGCGCTCGAACCGAAGGAGATGTGGGACACCCGGTCGGGGCTGGAGTTCTTCAGTGGCTGGGTAGAGGGGCGCCTCCCGAACGCGCCGGTAGGGAACCTGTTCGGCTGGAAGGGGGTGCTGGCGGAGGAAGGGAAGGCAGCCATGACGATGCCGGCCAGCGAATGGTTCTGCACCGCGCCGCGGGGATTCTACGGCGGCGCCCTCGCCGTCCTGGCCGACGCGGTCATGGGGGCGGCGATCGGGAACACGCTCCCGCCCGCGAGCTCGTACGCGACGCTCGACCTGAAGGTCCACTTCCTCCGGCCCGTCGACCCCGACGGTCGGGAGCTGATGGGCACCGGCGTCGTCGTCCACCGCGGCCGGCGCATGGCGGTGGCCACCGCCGACGTCACCGACGCCGACGGCAAGCGGGTGGCCATGGCCACCACCAGCGCCCTGATCTTCGAGGGGCGATCGTGGATCCGCGAAGGCGTGAGCGACACCCTCGGTCAGACGATGGCCCCCGACACCGATGCAGGCGACTGAGCCGCGGATCGAGCCCGCCGTTTGGCAGGAGCCCGTCCGCGGCGGCTACCCGGACCCGCGACTGTTCGGCCTGCCGGGGCTCGAGCAGATGCGGGCCTATTTCCGCGGCCTGGCCCAGGCCCCGCCGCTCAGCAGGCTGACCGGGATGCTTCCGACCCATGTGGGGCCGGGGGCGGCCACGTTCGTCGTGCCGGCCACCGAGTGGCTGCTGACGCCGGCGCCGTTCATCTCACTGGGCGTGCAGGCGATGCTCGCCGACGCGGCGCTGGGATGCGCGATCCAGACGACGCTTGCGCCGGCCACCCCGTACACCACCTCGGATCTCTCGCTGTCGTTCCTCCGGCCGCTGGAGGCCGATGGAGGGCAGGTGGCCGCTCGCGGCCGGCTGGTCCACGCGGGGCGCTCGCTCGGAGTGGCGGAGCTGATGATCGAGGACTCGCGCGCCCGTCCGGTCACCCACGGGACGACGCGGTGCTTCTTCCTCGACCCGCTCGACGTGCCGCGGCCGCACCTCGAGGATCTGCCCCGGGTGAGCTCAGAGCCGTTCGAGGACGACGACCCGTTCCGCCGGCCGGTCGCGGGATCCCCGCTCCCCCAGGACGTCTGGGACCGGATGAGCGGGCTCGAGGTGATGCGCGGGTTCATCGCCGGCGATCTGCCGCCACCGCCGATCTCCCACCTCACCGGGCTGCGGCCGATCGAGGCCGGGGAAGGCACCGCCGCGTTCGTCCTCCCCTCCAGCGGATGGCTGACGAGCCCGATCGGCACGGTCCAGGGCGGCGCCACGGCGATGCTGGCCGAAACGGTCCTGGCCACGGCGGTGCAGACGACGTGCCCGCCACGAACCGCGTACGCCCCCCTCGACGTGAAGGTGAACTACCTGCGGCCGGTGTTCGCGGACGGCCGTGACCTGATCGGCCGAGCGCGCATGGTCCACCGCGGAAAGACGCTGGCGGTCGCCCACGCGCAGCTCGAGAACGCGGACGGCAAGACCGTCGCCGTGGCCACGGGAACGACGCTGATCCGCGAGGGAAGCCCCTGGCACGCCGAGGAGCCGGCGGCCGCGCCCACGCCCTAGGCGGACCGCTGGTCCCCGTGGGGTGGACGTTCCTGGCGCTGGCCGCCGTCGCTGCCGTGGGCGGTGCGATGGCGGTCGCCGACCCGGGCGGGGCGGTCGCCCGCCTCGACTGGGTCCGCGTGTACCGGCCTGCCGGCGTCTTCGCGCTGGCGGCGTCCTTCGCGGGGCTGGGGGCCGCGGCGCTGGCGCTTCCCCGCGGGCCTGGGTCGCGTGGACGCGTCCTCCTCGCTCGTGCCGGCTGGGGCGTGATCGTTGGCGGGCTGGCCTTCCTCCTGTTCGTGCCGGCATCGTGCAGCATCGGCATCGCGGACGGCGGCATCTCCCCCGTGGACTACCAGGGCACGAGGTGCGTCACCCTATCCGGCGCGACCTTCACCAGCGACGACTTCCCGCATTGGGGGGGTCTCTACGGAGTGGCGATGCCAATCGCAGTCGCGCTGGCGACGTTCGGGCTGCTGTCGGTGTTTCGGATCCCAGCGGGGGATCAGGCCTCGAGGCCGTCGGCGGCCGCGCCAGCCGGCGACCCCTCCGGCTGACCGCGGCGGGCGAGCGCTGAGCGGATGACGGCGACGATCTGCTCGCCGACGAGCTCGTCCCGTTCCATCGGCGCGTCGCGGAGCGCCTCGACGACGTCGCGGTTCTTCCCCAACAGCTCTGAGGCCCGCCGCTTCTGCGTGGCCAAGAGCTCCTCGACCCGGCGCTTCCCGTCCCCGTCGGCGAGCACCTTGCCGACCAGGTTCTTCATCGAGATCGGCCCCTCGCTGACCGCCTCGTAGGAGACCAGCGAGCCCGCCATGCCCAGGGCTCCGACCATCGCCGCAGCCACCTCGGTGGCCGCCGACAGGTCCGATGCCGGGCCCGTGCCGGACTCGCCGATGAAGAGCTCCTCCGCCGCCATCCCGGCCAGGGAGATGGCCAGGGCCGACTCAAGCTCCGACCGCGACTTCGTGAAGCGCTCCTCGAGGTCGGCGTGCGCCAGCAGGCCCAGCGACTGCCGGCGCTTGATGATCGACAGCACCTCGAGCCGGCGGCTGGTGCCCAGGAAGTACGCCGCGGTGGCGTGCCCGGCCTCGTGCGTGGCGATGGCCCGGCGCTCCCCCTCGGTGTAGATGACCGGCTGGCGGAGCCCCAGCTCCTCGGAGAGCTTCGCCTCGTACACGTCAGAGACCCGCATCCGGTCGCGCCCGTTCCGCAGCGCGACGAGGAGGGCCTCGTCGAAGAGATGCTCGACCATCACCGGCGTGTACCCGAGCGTGTCGTGGGCCAGCCGGTCGCGCGCGCCGTCCTCGTCGAGCTCCGGCTCGTGGGCCTTGAGCGCCAGGAAGAAGTCGATGAGGTCCCGCCGCCCCTTCTTGGTCGGCAGGTCGAAGTACAGGCGACGGTCGAACCGCCCCGGCCGGAGCAGCGCGGGGTCGAGCGAGTCGGCCCGGTTGGTCGCCGCGATGAGGAGGATGTTGTGGTACTCGGGGCGCCGGGTGCGCACGCGCCTGCCCGGCGGCAGGTAGCCGTTCACCCACTCGACGAGCCGGTCCCGGACCCGGTGGAGCCAGGGGGGCTGGTCGAACGACTGCATCTGGATCAGGAGCTCGTTTACCATCCCGCCGGTGGCCGGCGACATCATGTGCGAGACGCCCGAGCCCGCTCGGGGAACCGGGGCGGCCGCGGACGACCCGCGGTCGGACCCGATGGCGTCGATCTCCTCGATGAACCCGATCGCGCCGCCCTCTCGCCGGGCCGCCTTCCGGAGGGCCTTGAAGAACGACCGGATCCGGGCGCCGGTCATCCCGAACCACATCGACTGGAAGGCCGGGGCCGAGACGAACAGGAACGGCACGCCGGCCTGCTTGGCCATGGCCCGGGCCAGGTACGTCTTCCCGGTCCCGGGCGGCCCCTCGAACAGGATGCCGCGCCGCGGGTTACCGCCCAGGCGGTCGCGGAACGTCGAGTACCCGAGGAAGACGTTCAGGCTACGGACCACCTCGTCGACCTGGGGGTCGAGGCCCTTGACGTCCTCGAGCCCCACGTCGATGTGCTCCGGCCGGATCAGGAGGTGCGGGGACCGGCCGCTGCCGAGCGGGAGGAGCATCACGACGGCCAGCAGGAGGATCAGGATCATGAACGGCAGCCAGATGACCCAGTCCTCGGGCAGGCTGGGCAACCCGATGGGGTCGCCGATCGCCACGCGATACCACAGGTAGGCGTCCAGGCCGCCGAGGACCAGCGCCAGCCGGATCAGCCGGCGTCGGCGGGTGCGCTCGCGGACGCGGTTGACGTCGGCGGTCCCGGCCTTGATGAGCTTGGACTGGCCGAGGACCGCGGCCACGGGGTTGCTCGGTTCGACGGACGGCCCGCCGCTCGCCGCTTCCGCGCGCCGGGCCTCGTGATCAGCCCCCATGACCGCCCTCCGAAAAAGTGGGCCCGACCGCCGCTGGCTTCGGCGTCGGGCGTCTGCCCTACGTATTCGACACCGTTCCGACCGTTCCTGCCACTCCCCTCCGTCCGGACCGGTTCGCGCGGAGCCGGCGGCCTCCGTACGATTCGCGCCATGCTCGACGACATCGACCACGTGGGGATCGCCACCGCGGACCTGGAGGCCGCGGTGGAGCGCTACCGGCAGGCGTTCGGGATCGAGCCGGTCCACCGCGAGACCGTCGAGGACCAGGGCGTCGAGGAGGTCCTGTTCAAGGTGGGGACCTCGTACATCCAGCTCCTGCGGGCGCTCGGGCCCGAGACGCCCGTCGGGAAGTTCCTGGCCAAGCGCGGGGAGGGCGTGCACCACATCGGCTACCGGGTCCCGGACGTCGGCGCCACCCTGGCCCGGCTGAAGGAGGACGGTACGCCGCTGGTGGACGAGGAGCCGCGCCGCGGCTCCCGCGGGACGACCGTGGCGTTCGTCCACCCGAAGGGCTTCGGCGGCGTCCTGGTCGAGCTGGTCCAGGAGCCGTAAGGGCTACGGCAGGGCGGTGAGGCCCTCGCGGGGGGCCGAGACCAGCGCGGCCATGTTGCCCTCGGGGTGGGCGTTCTCGAACATCAGCTGGTGGGCCGTGCCGACGTCCTCGAACGGGAAGGTCCGTGACAGCGCGGGGTCCACCTTCCCGTCGATGACCAGCTGGTTGAACGCCAGCGACTGCTCGTCGTTGGCGAAGTGCGAGCCCTGGAAACGCTTCTGGCGCATCCACAGGTACCGCAGGTCCGCGACCGCGTTGTAGCCGGTGGTCCCGGCACAGATCACCACCATGCCCCCCGTGTCCGCCATGAAGATCGACGTCGGGATGGTGTCCTCGCCGGGGTGCTCGAAGACGATGCGGGGCGACCGCTTCTCGCCGAGCGCCTCCCAGAAGGCCTTCCCGAACGCCTTGGCCCCGGCCATCCACTCGGCGTACGCCTCGCCGTCGGTCCAGTGGGGCGGCATGCCCCAGTGGTCGAACTCCTTGCGGTTGATGACGCCGACGGCACCGAGCTTCTTGCAGAACTCGGCCTTGTCGTCCGAGGACACGATGGCCACGGCCTTGCCGCCGAACTCCCGGACGATCTGGATGGCCATGGAGCCCAGGCCACCGGCGCCGCCCCAGATCAGGACGGCGTCGCCCTCCTCCACCACGTGCGGCGGCCAACCCAGCAGCATGCGGTAGGCGGTGGCCCCGACGAGCGTCGGGGCGGCCGCGGCCTCCCACGTGAGCTGCGGGGCCTTGGGCATGCACTGGTGCGCCTGGACCTTGGTGAACTGCGCGAACGACCCCCAGTTCGACTCGTAGCCCCAGATCCGGAACGACGGGTCGTACATCGGGTCGCCGCCGGCACCGACCACCGGGCCGTCCTGGTCCCACTGGCCGCAGTGCACGACGACGTGGTCGCCGACCGAGACGTTCGTCACCCGCTCGCCGGCGGCGTAGACGACGCCCGACGCGTCGGAGCCCCCGATGTGGAACTCGGTCGGCTCGCCGTACTTGCCGTGATGCCTGCAGACGTCGACCGGGACCCCGCGGGCGGCCCACACGTTGTTGTAGTTGATGCCCGCCGCCATCACGAGGACGAGCGCCTCGTCGGGACCCGGCTCGGGGACGTCAATCTCCTCGACGGCGAAGGCCTTCTCCGGCTCGCCGAAGCGCTCCGGCCGGATCAGCTGCGCGTACATCCGCTTCGGGACCTCGCCGAGCGGGGGGATCTCGCCGATGTCGTACAGGTCCTTGGCCACGGTCGTCCTCCGTCGCGTTCGGGCCCCGAACACGGGGCGGCGGGCGGGCTTCGGTTACCAGAGAGTAGGTTGTGCGCGGGCTCGGGGCAACCTCGCGTCAGAGGAGATCGACGGCCTGGACCCCCCACTCGCTCCACTCGGGGAACCCCCCGGCGGCCACGAACTGGATGTAGTTCCGCTTCGAGTCCTTGAACCGGGCGTCGGGGATGACCACCGTCCGCGGGCCGCTCCACGAGCCCGGGAGGGTCGGCTCCACGTCGGCCAGCTTCTTCCAGTTGAGCCATACCTCGACCTCGCCCAGCCCGGCGTCCCAGACGTCGAACTGGAGCACCTGCACCCCCGGGCGGCCGGCGGCCCGGTAGAAGACCTCCTTCGGATGGCGCTTGGTGACCCCCGGGATGTTGCCGAGGGGTTCGGCGAAGCCGATCTTCACCGGCAGGGACGGGATCTGGCGGGGATTGACGGGCATCGTCGCCAGGTGCCCCCAGTCGGACGTCCCGGTGAGCGTGAACTTGTACAGGCTGCATCCGAGCACCCCGTGCTCGCGACAGGCGCGGACGAAGCTCCGGGTCTCCGGGCCCGTGGAGGCGTTCGCGATGCCCCCGATGACGTGGATCGGCATCGTGGCGCTCCCGGTCTTCGACCGGATGATCTTGACGTTCGAGACCGTGTAGTCGTGGGCGCCGATGGGGCCCTGCGTGCGGTAGGAGTAGTACCCCATCGGGACGAAGACGTCGTAGATGCCCGCCAGTCGCTGGTAGGGGAAGCCCGGCCAGTAGCCGGGGCTGAGCTGCATCCCCTTGGGCGAGGGGATGATCGCTCCCAGCGGGTAGCCGTCGCCGGTGTGGGCGCGGATCTGCCGGGACAGCCCGAGGAGGCGCTTGGTGCGCTTCCAGGGCGGCGTGACGATGCTGGCCTCGATGTCGAGCGCGAACGAGTCGAACCGGTCGCCCCTGCCGGTCTGGAGCTCGATCGCGGCGATCGAGCGCGCGAGGTCACGGCCCACGTCGTCGAACCCGGGCAGGTACCAGGCCACCACCTTCATGCCGCGGTCGTGGGCGGCGTTGATCAGCCGCCTGGCCTTGTCGGGATAGAGGATCCCCCGCGTGCGGCTGTAGTTGGAGGTCTCGAGGTACAGCGTCCGGACGCCCTTGCGGTCCATCTGGCGGGCCGCCTGCTTCGGATGGTTCCACACCCACGTCTCGTAGATGTCGACCCAGGTTCCCAGCCCCCGGTAGGCCATGAGCGGGGGCGCGCCCGTGCCGGCGAACGCGGGGGCCGCGGAGTCAGGCACGGCGGTGACCACCGATGCCGCCAGCAGGGCGGGCACAAGCCGTCGCATGGGCGGTGATTGTGGCACGCGAGCGCCCCGAGTTCGAGGGCGCTCCGGTCGGAGATCACCCCAGCGAGCCCAACGCGGTTCCGCACCGACGACAGAACGCCACCTCGATCGACCGGGTGGGCCCGTCCTCGTGGGCGGCAACCTCGAGGGAACGGTACGCGGCCGTCTCCATCAGCGGAGCGTTGCACCTTGCGCACAGCGGCCCACGCTCGGGATCCTCGGCCTCCGGTCCCGGCCGACCGAGCTCCCGCCGGACGGCGGACCGCACGGCGGCGGTCAGCGTCCCGCGCTCCAGAGGGTCCTCGCCGGCCGGCTCCTCGAAGGTGGTGACGGACGCGAGGAACTCCACGACGCGGCCATGGACGCGGTCATAGGTCACGCCCTTGCGGCGGAGGAGCTGGGCGCCGACACCCTCTCCTTCACGAACGATCCCGAGCAGGATGTGCTCGGTCCCGATGTAGTTGTGTCCCAGCTCTCGGGCCTCCCGCAGCGAGAGCTCCAGGATCTTCTTCGATCGGGGGGTGAACGCGACGCTGCCGCTTGGGGGGGACGAACCCTGCCCGATGATGCTCTCGACGTCCGCCCGGACCGGATCCAGCGACACACCGAACGAGTCCAGCACCTTGGCGGCCACGCCCTCGCCCTCGTGGAGCAGCCCCAGGAGCAGGTGCTCGGTGCCGATGTAGTCGTGGTTCAGGAGCCGGGCCTCTTCCTGGGCCAGCACCACCACCCGGCGGGCCTTGTCCGTGAACCGCTCGAACACAGAGCAACCCTACTCCCGGGCATCACCCCCCGCTCCCCGCACCGACGAGGCGGGGCACGTCTGCGCGCGGGGGCACCACCGGCACCAGGGCCCCGGCCGGAGCGACGGACGCTCGCCCGCCAGGAGCGCGGCGGCCCGGACGCATCCGTCCCCGATCCGTCGGACCGCTCCTCGGAGCAGGTCCTCGGTGACGTCGTGGACCCGCCAGGTGCCGGACCCGAGCAGCAGCGTCGCCACGCGGAAGGGCGGAACCCCGAGGCGGAGGGTCGCGGCCAGCGCGTAGAAGCGCAGGTCCTCGTCGTGCTCCGGGCGTTCCGTCCCGGTCTTCAGCTCGACGATCAGGCGCCGGGCACGCATCGGCTCGTCGGGATCGGCGGATCCGAGGCAGAGATCCGGCCGGGCATACAGCACGACGCGCCCCTCGGCGACCTCGGCCTTCAGGGGCACCTCGACGGCGGGGGTCCACGACCGCTGGAGCGGTGGGAACGTGGCCCGGAACAGCACGACCTGGCGGACGGCCTCGGCCTCGAGGTCGGCCCGCTCGACGACCGGGAGGTCGGAGACGAACGCGTCGAACCGAGGATCGTCCCGGCGCAGGTGGATCAGCGCGGCGTCCACCAGCTCGGCCTCGGAGCGGTCCGGAGCCGACACGCCGGCCTCGATCGTGCGGTGGACGAGGTTGCCGATCGCCAGCGGCATCGAGTAGTCGAACGGCGCCTCGTCGAGCTCGTTGGCGACGAACAGCCCCTCGCACCGCAGGTGGAGGTCGGTCAGTCGAGCCTTGGTGACCCACAGCGACCGCTCCGGCGGGAGCCGCTCCACCGCCGGCGCCACGCGCCGTTCGAGCTCGCCGAGGAGGTCCTCGCGAAGGCTCCGGCGGAACACCGGGCGCTCGTCGCGGCTGCCCATGAGCTCCACGAGGGTCCGCTCCTGCACCGGGGAGAGCATGATGGGGGCCAGCCTAGGACCCCCCGCCGACACGGCCCGGCCCGCGCGGCCCCTGGGCTAGACTCGGCTGGCCATGGCGAAGACCGAAGAGCCGGCCGCCGCGCCTCTCCCGGACGACGGGGACGCCCGCCGGCCGCGCCCCGTCGAGGAGCGGTTGGAGGAGCTCCGCCAGCGCAAGGACGAGGCCCTGGTGGCCGGCGGAGAGAAGGCCATCGAGCGCCAGCACGCCCGGGGGAAGCTCACCGCCCGGGAGCGGCTCGAGCTGTTGCTGGACCCGGGCTCGTTCGTCGAGACCGACATGCTGGCCCGCCATCGCGTCCACGCCTTCGGGATGGAGCGGACCCGGCCCTACGGCGACGGGGTGGTCACGGGCTGGGGCACGATCGACGGCCGGAAGGTCTTCGTGTTCTCCCAGGACTTCACGGTCTTCGGCGGCTCCCTCGGCGAGACGTTCGCGGAGAAGGTCTGCAAGATCATGGACCTGGCCGTGGCCACGGGAGCGCCGGTCATCGGCCTCAACGACTCGGGGGGCGCCAGGATCCAGGAGGGCGCCGCCTCGCTGGCCGGGTACGGCTACATCTTCGACCGGAACGTCCGCGCCTCGGGGGTCATCCCCCAGATCAGCGTGATCATGGGCCCCTGCGCCGGCGGCGCGGTGTACTCCCCGGCGATGACCGATTTCATCTTCATGGTCAAGGAGACCTCCCACATGTTCATCACCGGCCCGGAGGTCATCAAGACCGTCACCGGCGAGGACGTGACGTTCGAGGAGCTCGGCGGGGCCCAGACCCACGCCAGCCGCTCGGGCATCGCCTCGTTCATCGCCGAGGACGAGCAGGACGTCCTCCAGCAGGTCCGCTACCTGCTGTCGTTCCTGCCGTCGAACAACATGGAGGACCCGCCCTCGTTCGCGCCCACCGACGACCCGGAGCGCCTGGTCCCCGAGCTGAACACGCTGGTCCCCGACTCCGCCCGCGAGCCGTACGACATGAAGGACGTCATCTCGGCGGTGATGGACGACGGGCAGTTCTTCGAGGTGTTCCCGCTGTGGGCCATGAACATCGTCATCGGCTTCGCTCGGCTGGACGGCCACGCCGTCGGGGTCGTGGCCAACCAGCCGAAGACCCTGGCGGGCACGCTCGACATCGAGTCGAGCGAGAAGGCCTCCCGCTTCGTGCGGTTCTGCGACGCGTTCAACGTCCCGCTGGTGACGTTCGTGGACGTGCCGGGGTTCCTGCCGGGGACCGCCCAGGAGTACGGGGGCATCATCCGGCGCGGCGCCAAGCTCCTCTACGCGTTCACCGAGGCCACCGTGCCGCGCCTCACCGTCATCACCCGGAAGGCGTACGGCGGCGCGTACGTCGTCATGAGCTCGAAGCACATCCGCTCCGACGTATCGTTCGCGTGGCCGACGGCGGAGATCGCCGTGATGGGGCCGGAGGGGGCGGTGAACATCGTCAGCCGCCGCGAGATCGAGCAGGCCGAGGACCGCGAGGCCCGGCGCCGCGAGCTCATCGCGGAGTACGAGGACCGGTTCGCCAACCCCTACATCGCCGCCGAGCGCGGGTACGTCGACGACGTCATCGAGCCGGCGGCCACCCGCGTCCGGCTGATCCAGGCGCTCCGGATGCTGCGGTCGAAGCGCGAGGCCGTGCCGTCGCGCAAGCACGGCAACATCCCCCTGTAGCGCCGTGCCCCGCTACGACCTCCCCGCCGACCTTTCCCCCGAAGATCAGCGGGCCGTCATCGCCGCGCTGGAGCGCGCCATGGCGGCCGCCCGGCCGCGGCCCGCGCCGTGGGCACTGGCCGGGCGGGTCGAGGCCCTGCGCCTCGGCGCGCTCCAGGCCAGGCACCACGCGGCGGAGCCGTGGACGCTGCGAGCCCACGTGCCCTTCGCCCGCGCGGGGACGTCGCCGCTGGTCGGCCGGGGCGACGCCAAGTAGGCCGTTGGACGACGCGAACCGGCCGGCCGCCCATTGCCCCGCCTGCGGGGCCGAGTACCGGGCCGGGTTCGACGTCTGCGCCGACGACGGCACGCCGCTCGTCCCGGGCCCGCGCCCGGAGGCCGCCCCGCCCCCGGCGGCGGACGAGATGCCGCCGGCCCCAGGGCCGCCCCGCAACTGGCAGCCCGTGGCCAGGTTCGTCCGCGAGGAGGAGGCCCGGCTCCTGGTCGGCCGTCTGGAAGCCGAGGGCATCGAGGCCCGGCTCTTCCCCGAGGACGCCGGGACCTACTACGGGAAGGACATCACGGCGTTGCTCGGCAGGCCCTGGGAGGTGCTGGTCCCCGAGGAGCGCATCGCCGAGGCGGCGCTGGTCATCCAGGCCATCGGGGACGAGTGAGCGACGCCCGGCGGCTCCCGCTCGAGGGCGTCCGCGTGCTGGACGTCTCGACGGTGATCGGCGGCCCCGGCGCGGCGGCGCGCCTGGGGGACTTCGGCGCCGACGTGATCAAGGTCGAGCACCCCGTGGGCGGGGACACCACCCGGCACTTCGGCTGGCGGGCGGGCGGCGTGGCGCTGTGGTGGAAGGTGATCGGGCGCAACAAGCGGCCGGTGACGCTCAGGCTCTCCGACCCCCGGGGCCGCGAGCTGCTGCTGCGGCTCGTCGAGCGAGCGGACGTGCTCGTCGAGTCGTTCCGCCCGGGCACGCTCGAGCGGTGGGGGCTCGGGCCCGAGCGCCTCCACGAGCGGAACCCGGGACTGGTGCTCCTGCGGATCTCGGGGTTCGGGCAGACCGGCCCGTACGCCGCCCGGCCGGGGTTCGGGACGCTGGCCGAGGCGATGTCGGGGTTCGCGCACCTGACCGGCGACCCCGACGGCCCGCCGATGCTGCCCCCGGTCGCGCTCGCCGACGAGGTCGGCGCGCTCCTCGGGGCGTTCGCGGTGATGGTGGCGCTGTACCACCGCGACGTCCGGGGCGGGACCGGCCAGGTCATCGACCAGTCGCTGTTCGAGCCCCTGTTCCAGCTGACCGGCCCGGTGGCCACGGCGTTCGACCGACTCGGGCTCGTGGCCGGGCGCCACGGGAACCGGCTGCCGTACGTGGCGCCGCGGAACACGTTCCGCACGTCCGACGGGCGCTGGGTGGGGTTGTCCGGCACCTCGCAGCGCGTCGCCGAACGGATCCTGCTGGCGATCGGGCGTCCCGACCTGGTGAACGACCCGCGATTCGTCACGAACGAGGCCCGGCTCGCGAACGTCGACGACCTCGACGCCGTCATCGGCGAGTGGATCGGCCGTCACACGCTGCAGGAGGTGATGGTCGCCTTCGAGGCCCAGGAGGCCGCGGCGGCGCCCATCTACGACATCCAGCAGATCTTCGCCGACCTCCAGTACCGGGCCCGGGGGACGATCGCCCGCCTCCCGGACGAGGAGCTCGGCGATGTCGTGATGCCGGACGTCCAGCCGCGACTCTCCGACACCCCGGGCCGGATCCGCCACCCCGGCCTGCCGCTGGGAGCGGCCAACGCCGAGGTGTACGGCGCCGAGCTGGGGATCGACGACGAGGAGGTCCGCCGGCTCCGCCGCGACGGCGTCATCTGAGAGGGGGGACTCACGGGAGCGCGACATACCCAACACGGCGGCCCGGGACCGCCGTCCGAGGCGGAGCTGGACGCGCGGCTCCGCGGCGACGGGCTGTCCCCGCGGTCGTGGTCGAACGGCGCCGGGGACACCTACGGGTGGCACGACCATCCGTACCACAAGGTGCTGTACTGCGTGACGGGCGCGATCGTGTTCCACCTCCGGGACGGCGACATGGCGCTGCGCCCGGGCGACCGGCTCGACATCGAACCGGGGACCGAGCACGCCGCCACCGTCGGCCCGGACGGCGTGGCGTGCATCGAGGCGCCGCGCCGGTGACGTCGGTCGCGTTCCTGATCGACCAGCTCTTCTACCGGGTCGCCGGAGGGATCGGCACGTACGTCCGCGAGCTGCTCCCCGCGCTGGCGGCCGCCGACCCGTCGCTCCGCCTGACCCTGTTCCACGCGCGGTTCGGCGACCGGGCCGCGCCCGCGGGATGGATGGAAGCGGCCCACCGGGTGCCGCTCGGCTCGGGGATCCGGACGCTCTACCCGGCCTGGGCCGTGGCCGGGATGCCCCGCCTCCCGGCCGAGCTCGCCACGTCGAGGATCGTCCACACGCCCTCCCCGGCGGCCGTCCCGCCGCCGCGGGCGTCCCAGCGCCTGGTGGTCACGGTGCCGGACCTGGCGTTCGTCCGGTACCCGAGGCTGTTCCCGCCGGCCTGGCGGGCGCTGTTCCGGCTGGGGCTCCGCCGGGCGGCCCGCCGGGCGGACGCGCTGGTGGCCATCTCGGAGCACACCGGCCGCGACCTGGTCCGGCTCGCGGGCGTCGATCCGTCGCGGGTCCACGTCACCCCGCTGGCGGCCACGCTGCCGCAGGGCGGGGCGGACGCCGAGCCGGTCCTCGAGCGCCTGGGGATCGCCGGGCCGTACGTGCTGTTCGTCGGCACGCTGGAGCCCCGCAAGAACGTCGTCCGGCTCGTCCGGGCCTACCGGCGAGCCGTGGCCCGGTCGGGGATGCCCCACGCCCTGGTGCTGGCCGGCCCCCCCGGCTGGGGCATGGAGCAGCTCGACCGCGAGCTCGCGGTGCCCGCGGCGGGCCGGGTGACCGTCACGGGCCGGGTGGCCGACGCCGACCTGGACGCGCTCTACCGGGGAGCGGCCGCGTTCGTCTACCCCTCGCTGTACGAGGGGTTCGGGCTGCCGGTCCTGGAGGCCATGGCCCGTGGCGTGCCGACGATCACCTCGACGGCTTCGTCGCTCCCGGAGGTGGCAGGGGACGCGGCGCTGGCCGTCGACCCCCGGTCGCTCGAGGGGCTCGCCGCGGCCATCGAGCGGCTGGCCACCGACACGGGCGAAGCCGAGCGCCTGGCCGCCGCGGGGCTGGCCCGGGCGGCGGCGTTCTCCTGGGAGCGAACGGCCCGGGCGACCCTCGAGGTCTACGAGGCGGTCGCGCGGTGAGCGCCGCAACGGACCTCGTCGCGTTCCGGCGGCAGTTCCCGGCGCTGGAGCGGGTCACCTACCTGAACACCGCCACGACGCCGCCGGCCGCCCGCCCGGTCCTGGAGGCGCTGCGCCGCGCCGAGGGCGAGTGGGAGGGCGGCGAGTTCTCCTGGCAGGCGTGGGAGCGGGAGGCCCACGCCACGCGTCGCCTGTTCGCGGGGCTCGTGGGATCCGAGGCGGACCGCGTCGCGCTGATGGGGTCCGTGGCCGAGGCGGCGGCGACCGTGGCCGCCTCCCTGCCGCCGGGCCGCGTGGTCGTCGGCGAGCGCGAGTTCCGAAGCAACCTCCTGCCCTGGGTCGCGCTCCGGGACCGGGGGTTCGAGGTCGTGGAGGTCGAGGCCGACGATGGCGTGGTCACCACCGAGCGTCTGGCCTCGGCGGTCGAGCCCGGGGCCGTCCTCGTCGCGGTCAGCGACGTCCAGTCCTCGAACGGCTTCCGGGTCCGGCTCGGCGAGATTGCGTCCGCGTGCCGGGCCGCGGGCGCGCGGCTGTTCGTGAACGTGACCCAGTCGGTGGGCGCCCTCCGCTTCGACCCCGCCGTCGAGGCCGATTACGTCGCCGCCCACGGGTACAAGTGGCTGCTCGCCCCGCGCGGCGCCGCCTGGCTGGCGGTGCGACCCGACCGGCTCGACGAGCTCCGCCCGCTGCTCCCGAACTGGCACTCGGTCGAGGAGCCCTACGCCGACTACTACGGCAGCGCCATCCCGCTGTCGTCGGCCGCCAGCCGCCTCGACACCTCGATGGCCTGGCTCCCGTGGGTCGGCGCGCGGGCCGCGCTCGACCTGCTCGCTCGGCTCGACGCCGGCGCCCTCGAGCGCCGGTGCCTGGAGCTGGCCGCGGCGTTCCGGGCCGGGGCGGCGGACCGTGGCTACGGTACGGTTCGCGAGGAGGCCGCCTCGCACATCGTGGCCGTCGACGTCCCGGACGCCGGCGCGCTGAAGCGCCGCCTGGCGGAGCGGCGGGTGATCGCCGCGGTCCGGGGCGGGTTCCTCCGCCTCGGCTTCCACGCCTTCAACGACCCCTCCGACGTGGAGGCGGCCCTCGACGCGCTGCCGCCCCTCGGGCGCCGCTAGACTCGCGGGGTGCCCTGGATCGAGGAGGTCCCCCTCGAGCACGCCGCCGGCGTCCTGAAGGAGGAGTTCGACGCCGCGCTGGAGCGAGCGGGCCGGGTCTGGCACATCGTCCACGTCATGAGCGTGAACCCAGAGGCCCTCCGGGACAGCATGCGCTTCTACGTCACGGTCATGAAGGGCGACTCGCCGCTGTCCCGCGTCCAGCGCGAGATCCTGGCCACGGTCGTCTCGGCCGAGGTGGAGTGCCACTACTGAACGCAGGCGCACGCGCACGACCTCCGTGAAGAGGTCGCCGAGGTGGCCGACAGCGAGGACCAGGCGGACGCGCTCGTGCACGCCGTGGCCAGGGACTGGCGGACCGCTCCCCTCTCCCCGGCCGACCGGGCCCTGTGTGAGCTGGCCGAGAAGCTGACCCACCGGCAGCACCGGATGACCGCCGCGGACCTCGACGAGCTGCGGGCCCACGGCTTCGACGACCGGGCCATCCACGACGCCGTTCAGGTCATCGCCTACTTCAACTACATCACGAGGGTGGCGGACGCCCTCGGCGTGGACGACGAGGACTTCATCCGGCCGTGGGGCGATCCGGCGGCCGACGCCGGGGACGGGGAGCCGGGGCCTCGGTAGACTTCGGGCCTCGCCGAGCCGTCCGGAGGGAGGGAGCATGGAGGAGTTCGGGACCGGGCTCTCCGAGGAGCAGCTCGAGGCCCTACGCGAGCGGGTCCGGAACTCGCCGTTCCACCGGTGGGCGGGCATGGAGCTGGTCTCGGTCGGCGGCGGCCGCGCGGAGGTCTCCATGGACCTCGAGGATCAGCACTTCAATCCCCAGCGGATCGTCCACGGCGGGATCATCTCGGCGATGGCCGACACCTCGATCGGCCTGGCCCTCCGGTCGATGCTCCCCGCGGGCCAGACCCACCGGACCGCCCAGCTGAACGTCCACTTCCTGGCGAAGGGAGAGGGCAACCGCCTCGTGGGCCGCGGGCGGTCGCTCCACCTCGGGAAGCGGATGGGCTACGGGGAGGCCGAGGTCCTCGACGGCGACGGCCGGCTCCTGGCCCGGGCCACCGCCACGTTCATCGTCCTCCCCGCCCCCGGAGCCTTCTGACTCAGCCGAGCCCCAGCAGGCGGAAGGCGTTGTGCCGCAGCACGTTCTCGCGCTCCTGATCGCCGTAGCCGAGGTCCTCGAACTCCGCGAACCACCGGTCGAGCGAGATGAACGGGTAGTCGCTGCCGAACAGCGTGCGGTCGTTGAGGCGGCGCCCCGCCTCGCGGACGACCTCGGGCGGCAGGTACCTGGGCGCCCATCCGGAGAGCTCGATCCACACGTTCGACTTATGGAGGGCGATCGCCAGGCACTCGAGGAACCACGGCCACCCGAAGTGGGCCGCGATCCAGGTGACGCCCGGGAAGTCGGCGCCCACGGCGTCCAGGAAGCCCGGGTGCGAGTACCGGATCTTCGTCCCGCCGGCGCCCGGCGTCCCGGCTCCGATGCCGCACGTGCCCGTGTGGAACAGCACGACGAGGCCAAGCTCCTGGGCCCGCTCCCACAACGGGTAGAACCGCTGGTCGCCCGGCTCGAAGGCCTGCATCGTCGGATGGAACTTCAGCCCCCGGAGCCCGAGGTCCGCGGCCCGGGTCATCTGGTCGAGGGCATCGCCGGCGTGAGGATCGACCGACCCGAACCCCATCAACGCGCCGTTGGTTCGCTCTGGGAGCGCGGCCATGAACTCGTTCCCCAGCCAGGGCCGCCCGGTGACCGTGTGGTCGTCCCAGTCAAGGACAACGCCGAGGATCTCGCGTCGCCGATACTCCTCGGCCACCTCCTCGAGCGTCTTCCGCTCGGGCGACTGCCGGAAGTACCGCTCGGTGGCCTCCAGATGGGGGCCGATGGCGTTCTCCAGCCACTCCTCGGTCGGGAGGTGAACGTGGAGGTCGACGGCTCGAGGCACGACCCGGAGCGGGCGCTCGCTACGACGAGTAGTCGTAGAACCCCCTGCCGGTCTTCCGGCCCAGGAACCCGGCCTGGACCATCCGCCGCGCGGTGGGCGGCGCGGCGAAGTCGGGGCTCCGGAACTCTTCGTACAGCACGTCGGCCACCGACAGCATCGTGTCCAGCCCGATGAGGTCGAGCAGCTCCAGCGGCCCCATCGGGTGGCCGAGGCCGAGCTTGACCGCCGTGTCGATGTCCTCCTTGGAGGCGAACCCCTCCTCGTACATCCGCACGGCCCCGTTGAGGTACAGCGTCAGCAGGTAGTTGACGATGAACCCGGCCCGGTCCTTGGCGACGACCGTGGTCTTCCCGAGCGCCTCGCCGTACGACCGCGCGAACTCCAGCGTCTCGTCCGACGTCGTCAGCGCCCGGACCAGCTCGAGGAGCTTCATGACGGGCGGGGGGTTGAAGAAGTGCGTCCCCACGACCCTGTCGGGCCGCCCGGTGGCCGTGGCCATCTGGACCACCGGCAGCGAGGACGTGTTCGTGGCCAGGACCACGTCGTCCCGGGTGATGCGGTCCAGCGTCCGGAAGACGTCGAGCTTGGCCGGCAGGTTCTCCGTGATGGCCTCGATCACCAGGTCGACGTCCCCGAGCTCCTCGAGGTTCGTCGTGCCGGAGACGCGCTCCAGGACCTGGTCCCGATCGCCGGCGTCCAGCTTCCCGCGGTCGACCGCCTTGCCGAGCGACTTCTCGACGCGGGCCCGGCCCTCGGCGACCTTCTGGTCGCTGATCTCGACGAACGTCACGTCCGCGCCGGTCTTGGCGCAGACCTCGACGATGCCCGAACCCATGATCCCGCAGCCGACCACACCGACCTTCTTGACGTCCTCAGGCTTCATGCGTCCCTCCTGGGTGGGGTGCGGGCCACAGCGTACCCGCCCGCCGCGGACCCGAGCAAAGCAGCGTCCTCGATCAGCGTCGCGGGGCCGGGCGGACCAGCTGCCACAGGATCACGCCGAAGAACGCCACGGCCAGCAGCGGGACCCACAGGACCTGCGGCACCGCGGCGATCACCATCCCCACCAGGACGAGGAGCGCCACGGCCGCGATCCACAGCGGCCGCCGGCGCTGCGCCGCCCGGGCGGCCTCGAGGTCGTCGTCGTCCGCGGGGTCGGTGTCCTCGAGGATCGCCAGGGCGTCGTCCTCGTCCTCCCGCGAGACGTAGAGACGGACGGGGCGTCCCTCCCCCAGGTGGCCGGGATGGTCGGGCACGAGCTCGTCGAGCCACGCCGAGATCCCGGCCTCGTCCAGGTACCGACGGGCCATCTCCGCCTCCCACGCGGAGGGGAAGATCCCGACGACCACTCGCTCCCGGCGCATGCTCTGAGACTACTCCGGCAGCGGGCGGCGCTCCGGGCCGTCGTAGTCGACGGACCCCCAGCCGACGTCGCGGTAGGGCCGCTCCCGCGTCTGCTCCTCGAAGACGTGGGCGACCAGCCCCGGCGAGCGGCCGATGACGTAGAACGCCTTCCCGAGGCCCGGATCGAGGCCGAGCTCCAGCAGGAGGGCGGCCATGGCCCCGTCGACGTTCATCCGGAGCGTGCGCCCGAAGACGTCCTCGCTGACCCGCTCGAACGCCTCGGCCAGCGCGCACCACCGGCCACGGAACCCGAGCTCGCCGGCCACCTCGAACAGCCGCCCGGCGCGAGGGTCGGGGTCGTGGACGACGTGCCCGAAGCCGGGCAGGCGCCGGCCCTGCTCCTTCAGGCGGCGGCCGGTGGCCAGCGCCGCCTCGCGGTCCGGTCGACCGGTCTCCGCGGCATCGGCGAACAGCCGGGCCGCTGCGTCGACCGCCCCACCGTGGTGCTCGCCGAGCCCGATCGTGCCGGCGGCGACCGCCGCCTGGAGCGGGACCCCGGCCGACGCCACGAACCGGGCGGCGTCGACCGAGGGGGCGACCACCGAGTGCTCGGCCGCCGCCACCAGGAGGGCCTCCATCATCCGGCCCTCGTTGCCGTGCGGCAGCTCGCCCGAGAGCAGCAGGTAGGTGACGTCACCGAACGACCGTCGCCCGATGAGCTCCGTCAGGTCGTAGCCACGGACCAGGATCTCGCCCGGCCTGACCCGCCCGATCCCCGTCCGCCAGAACGCCTCGCTCACGAGGCGCCGTTGCCGATGAGGTCGGCGATCTCGGCCATCATCGCCGTGAGGTCGTAGTCGCGCGGCGTGTACACGCGGGCCACCCCCTGCTCGCGCAGCTTCCGGGCATCGTCGTCGGGGATCACGCCGCCGACGACGACGGGCACCCGCTCCG
>DASZZY010000051.1:0-20032 GCA_036260395.1 Actinomycetota bacterium | reverse complement strand
GCCGCGCGGACCTCGACGGCGCGGAGCTCGGGCTCCTCCGCCAGCTCCGCGATGCGGTCCCCGACGGGCCGGACCTTGCCGTCCTCGACCGCGGCGTCGCCGGTCAGGCCGTGCTGGTGCGGCAGCAGCCCGGTGAGCAGCGAGCCGTGCGCCGGGAGGGTCCACTGGGCGGGGGAGACGGCCCGGCGGAACACGGTGCCCCGCGACGCGAGCGCGGCGATCCCCCGATGGCGGTCGAGGTCGAGGGTCTCCCTGGCGCGGGCGGTGTCGAGGACGGCCAGGACGAGGTTCGGGGGTACGGCTGACAAGGGTGGCTAGTCAGTGTAGCCGAGGGCTTCGAGGTGAGCCTCGATCTCCCGCTCCTCGTCCTCGGTGATGAACGCCGCCGGCCCACCCGGCCGCGGGACGTCGCCCAGGACCGGCTCGCGGTGCGGGACCTCGACGAGGTCGTCGAGGACACGCCCCTCCATCTCCGCGGGCGGCTCCAGTCCCAGCAGCGCCAGCGCAGTGGGCGCCACGTCGACGATGTCGGCGGACGCCTCTCCGGTCCCTCGGACCCGCGGCCCGGCCAGCACGAAGATGCCGTCGCGGAGGTGGAGGCCCGAGGGGTTCGGGTTGCGCTGGAACGGGCGGTTCCGGCGGAAGCCACCCTGTGGGAAGAAGGGGTCCTCGACCTCGACGATGAGGTCCGGCCGGCCGAAGAACGCGCCGCCGCCCTCGGCCTCGTGGAAGCCGCGGACCACCCGGCGGCCCCGCTCGTCCCGGAGCTCGGCGAGCTCGGCCCGCAGCCGATCGAGGAGCTCGCGCGCCCCGCGCTCGTCGACCCAGCCGTGCTCCTTCGCGCCGGCCCGGTTCACGATCAGCCCGAACAGCCGGGTGTACGGGTAGGTCACCGCGTAGACCGCCGTCCTCCTCCAGTCCACGGCCGGGGGCACCGGCTGTCCTCGGGGCCCGCCGCGGCGCCAGGCGGTCACCGCCCGGGACGCCCGGCGCCCGAGGCGCGACGACGACAGGAGGCGCTGGACGCGCTCCCCTCGCAGCCGGAGGTGGCCGCGGTATCGCAGCCACGCGTTGACCGAGAACGAGCGCTCGGGGGGCGGACCGAAGCCGTGGTCGGCCACGACCATCACGGTGGCCTCGCCGCCGGCGCGCCCGACCAGGTCGCCCACCGCGGCGTCGAGCCGGCGGTAGTAGTCCTCGATGAGCCGCTCGACCTCGGTCTCCGCGGCCCTCGAGGCCACCGCCGCCTGCTCGTCCCACGCCTTGTGGGAGATGCGATCTGGCCCCACGAAGACGACCACGCCGAGGTCGACGTCGCCCTCGAGCACCGCGGCGGCGAGCTCCCGGCGCCGCTCGGTGACCTCGAGCAGCTCGCGGAGGTAGGGCTGGAGGTCGACGCCGGCCACCGCGGGAGCGTCCGGGCTCTCGGCCTCGCGCGAGACCGAGAGGTCGACGCGGTAGTCGGGGAACCGCTCCAGGAGGTCCGGCGGGTAACAGGCGCCGGCCGCAGCTGCCTTCGGCGTGAGGAGGCCGGTCACCATGGACCCGTTCACCGGCCACGCCGGGTAGGTCAGCGGCATGTTCACGACGGCCACGCGGCGCGCCGCGACGCCGGCCACGTCCCAGAACGTGGGGCGGGCGATGTCGGCGCTGGTGAGGAAGCGTCGCCCGGCCCGGAGGTTCTCGAGGTACCCCGAGGGGCTCCCGGTGGCCCAGTGGAGCAGGCCGTGCGTGAGGGGCTGGACGCCCGTCATCAGGCTCGTCCACCCCGGGATCGTGTACCAGGGGACCGTGGAGCGGAGGGCCCCGGCGCGCCCGCCCTCGATCAGCCTCCGGAAGGTCGGCATCACGCCTCGGCGGGCCAGCGGGCCGATGAGGTCGAGCGTCCCGCCGTCGAGCCCGATCACCAGGACGCCGCCTGGGTTCATCGGGCGCCCCTCGCGGCGGCGGCCTCCCGCGGCTCCCGCCGGAGCATCGCCGAGACCAGGTGGCCGGCGGCTCGGAGCCGCCGGCGGGGATCGGGCGCCGTTCGGAGCACCTCGCGGAACGTGGCCGCCGCCCCGCGGGGGTCGCCGGACCGGACCTGGGCGATGCCCATCACGTCCAGGTACGCCGCCCGCAGCCGGGGGCTCGAGGCGAAGGCTTCCGGGTGCTTCTCGAGCAGGAGGCGGATGCCGTCCACCCGCGCCGCGTAGTTGCGCCCGGCCCGCCAGTGCGCCTCCTCGTGCTGCTTGTCCTCGACCACGCCGATCTCGGCGGTGCCCGCGAACCGGGCCACCCGGGCGGCGCGGATCAGCAGGTCGGTGTGTTCGCCCCACCGCATCCGCTCGTCGTAGCCGCCGAGGTCCTCGAACAGCCGGCGCGGCATCGCGAACGTCGTCAGGAACACCCGGGGCGAGACCCGCCGCATCAGCTCATCGAGGGCGGCGATCCGCTCCGGCTCCGTGACGTGGGGACGGTCGTTGGGCCGGAGCTCCGGCGCGTCCACCCGCCGGACGCTCATCACGGCGATGACGTCGGGCGCCCACCCGGCCCGTTCCAGCAGCGCTCGCTGCGCCGGCCACTTCCGCGGCAGCCAGGCGTTGTCGTCGTCGAGGATGCACAGGAAGCGTCCCTCGGCCGCGGCCACGCCCCGGTTGCGGGCCGGGGAGGGACCCAGCGAGCTCGGGTTCCGGAGCAGGCGGATCCGGCGGTCGCCTCCGCACGCCTCGCGCACCGCCCCGGCGTTCTCGTCGGTGGACCCGTCGTCCACGACGACGACCTCCCCGTCGCCCAGCTGGGGGAGCACCGAGCCGAGGGCTCGGGCCAGCAGGCGAGGGCGGTCCTTGGTGGGGACGACGACCGTCAGCTCGGGCACCGCTCAGCCGGCGCGCTTCGACCGGACGAACTCCGCGATGCGGTTCAGCGAGCCGAAGTTCTCCGGCGCCAGCTCGTGGTCCTCGATGGTCACCGAGAACTCCTCCTCCAGGAAGGACACCAGCCGGAAGAGCGTGACCGAGTCGAGGACACCTTCCAGCAGCGGGCTGTCGCCGTCCAGGTCCCCAGCGCGGACGTCGACGCCGAGCTCATCGGTGATGTAGGAGCGGACGGCGCCCGCGATCTCCATGTCTCTCAGCTCCTGGCCCGAAGCGCCTGCCGGTCGATCTTGCCGGTCGACGTCTTCGGAAGCGTATCGGAGAACCGGAACCGCTGGGGGATCATGTACGAGGGGAGCCGCTCGGAGCAGAACCGGATCAGGTGGGCGGCATCGACCCCGTCGCGCACCACGACGTACGCCTCGATGCGGTTCGTGATGAGCTCGTCGGGGACGGCCACCACCGCGCACTCCACGATCGACGGGTGCCCGTTGAGCGCGGCCTCGATCTCGCCGAGCTCGATCCGGTACCCCCGGCTCTTGATCTGCGAGTCGCGCCGGCCCAGGAAGCGGTAGTTGCCATCCTCGTCCTCGCGGACCAGGTCACCGGTGCGGTAGACCGGGTCGCGGACCTCTCCGCCGAACGGGTTGGCGATCAGCACGCGGGAGGTCCGCTCGGGATCGCCCCAGTAGCCCTGCATGACGCCGCCTCCCCGGACGTGGAGCTCGCCGACCTCTCCTGGGGAGGCCAGCCGGCCGTCGTCGGTCACCGCGAACACCTCGAGGTTGTCGATGGCCCGGCCGATCGGGATCGGCTCCGTCTGGTCCTCCGGGATGTCCGGCACCCGGTACCACGTGCAGACGTTGGTCTCGGTGGGGCCGTACAGGTTCAGGAACTCCGCGTGGGGGACGAGGCGCATCAGCTCGCGGAGGTACTTGGTGGGGAACACCTCCCCGGCGAACACGACCGTCCGCAGGGTGGGCAGCGCGCCGGGCCCGAGGCCGCCGCGGAGCGTCAGCATGCTGAGGATCGACGGCACCGAGTACCACACGGTGATCCCGTGCCCCTCGATGAACCGGACCACTTCGACCGGGAAGACCGACGTTTCCGGGGGGACCAGGTGGACCGACGCCCCGCCGAGCGCCGCGGCGAACAGGTCGAAGATCGACAGGTCGAAGTGGAGCGGCGCGTGGCTCGACAGGCGGTCCTCGGGGCGGACGGCCACGAGGTCCGCGGCCCACTCGACGAACGTCATCGCGTTCCGGTGGGAGAGCATCACGCCCTTCGGATCGCCGGTGGACCCCGACGTGTAGAGGATGTAGGCCAGGTCCTGGTCCACGACCGGCACGCCGGGCGGCTCGGCCGGCTGACCGTCGACGGCCTCGCGGCCGAAGACCGGCACCCGCCGGGGGATGTCGGCGTCGGGGGCGTCCTCGCCGGGCAGCACCAGCGCCTCGATGGGACTCTCGCCGTGGAGCAGCTGGGCCCACGTCCCGGCCTTCTCGCCGGCGGTCACGAGCGCCCGGATGCCGCAGTTCCCGGCGATGTACGAGGCCCGGGCCACCGGAGCCCGGGGATCGATGGGGACGTACGCCGCCCCCGCCTTCATCGCGCCGTAGATCCCGACCACCGACGCCGCCGACTTCTCCAGGTACAGCCCGACGCGGTCGCCGCGCCGCACGCCCTGCTCCCGGAGCAGCTGGGCGAGCTGGTTCGACCGCCGCTCCAGGTCGGCGTAGGAGAGCGTCCGCTCGCCGTCCACGACGGCCGGCGCCTCGGGATGGGACCCGGCCGAGGCGTGCAGCAGGTGGTGGAGGAGGTAGGGCCTCACGCCGGCCGCCCCGGCCCCTCGGACGCCGCGGCGACGGCGGACGGTCCGTCTGCGGCCTCGAGCTGGCCGGCGCGCCGAAGGACCCACTCGTGGATCATGCCGAGGACCGCCTCCTGGGCCTCGAGCGTGGCGAAGCCCTCGATCTCGCCGCCGAGGGTTCTCACCTCGAAGAGGTCGCCGGCCCGGGCCAGGACGTCCGCCAGCGGGCCGGAGCTCGCGGCCCGCCGGAAGTGCGCGAGGTGGGCGTCCGTCTCCCCGTAGATCACCAGGATGGGCACGCGCCGCTGCACGAGGTGGTCGACGGCCGCGACGAACTGCCGGCTGAGCCACTGCCACCGCGAGTCGCGGCTGCGGAACCGCTTGGTGATCCGCGCCACGGCGGCCCGGAACGCGAGCCGGACGCCGACGATCGCCCGGCGGAGGTGCTTGCGGAACCGCCGCTGGACGACGACGCCGCGCCACAGCTGCCGGACCCCCTGCCAGGCGAAGCTGCGAAGGCTCATCCCGGCCCCCAGCCGGGAGACCATCGTGCCCTGCCCCTGCTCCATGTTCCCCACCGGGGGGACGATGAGGACGACCCCCTCGACCCCGGCCAGGCGGGGGGCCACCGCCAGGGCCGAGCGCGCGCCGAAGCAGTTGCCCACGAGCACGTAGCGGTCGACGCCGGCTCCCTCCAGCGCCCGGCCGGCGGCCTCGCCCTGCTCCGCGAAGGGCTCGGTCAGCCGGTACATCGGCGGGGGCGCGCCGCCGCTGTCGCCGGTCCCGGCGTAGTCGAAGCGGAGCGCCGGCAGCCCTTCCGCGGCGAACCGCCGGCTCATGCGCACCGGGAGGCGGTTGCGCTGGGCGGAGAACATGTACCCGCCCCCGCCGAGGATCAGGACCCCCAGGTCCCGCGACGGGCCCGGCGGCCGGGTCAGGATCGCGAACAGGCGCTTGCCCCCCGCCTCCACGTACATGGGAGTCTCGTGGCGCGCCGAGACGGCGCGGGGCGTGGTCATGCGGGCGCCGGGGTCCGGAGGAGGCGCCGCCGGAGCCACTCCGCGGTGAGCGTCAGCAGGCGTTCGGGCGGCTGCCACTGCTGGGCGAAGAGCCACATCTCGTCGAGCGAGGCCACCGCCGTCTCGACGTCGAAGCCGTCGGCGGCCAGCTCGTCGCGCAGCGCCCGGTACTCCGCGCGGAGCGGCCGCTGGGGCTGGCCGAACTGGACGAGCAGGATCGGCCTCGACGCCGCCCCCAGCTCCCGGCGGAGCGCGCGGCCGGACATGCTGTCGTGGAGCGGCCTGCCCAGGCGGTAGCCCACAACCTCGACCGCGCCGTTATCCGCCAGCTCGTCGACGAGCGGGATCACGTCGGCGGCCTGCCCCTTCCGGACGTCCAGGAGGCGGCGGTAGCGCACGATCTCCCGGAAGTACGCCTCGGGGGTGACGACGGGCTCCCACAGCGCCAGGGGGCCGCCGGGGAACTCGGCGGCGGCCGCGGCGGCGGGCAGGGCGCCGAGACGGGTGCCCATGAACGCCAGCACGTCGACCTCGGCGCGCTCGGCGAGCGCCCGGGCCGCCAGCCGGGCGTCCTCGAGCATCGTGTCGAACGTCGTATCGGCATCGTCGCTGTGGCCGGTCCCCCGGTAGTGGAAGCGCTGCACCGCGATGCCGGCGGCGGCCAGGCTGCGGGCCAGCGGGACCTCTCGCCGGTAGTTCTTCTCGAACTCGGCGAACACCGGACAACAGATCACCAGGCCCGCGTCGGCCGGGCGGGGTGGCAGGTGGCGGACGGCGAAGACCCGCTCGCCGTCGACGTCGAGGAACCCCGCTTCCTCCACGATGCCGGTCCGGGCATGCTCGACCCGCGCGAACCCCGACTCCCTTGAGCTCTTTGGCATGATTCGGGGCCGTAGTATATAGGCCATCCCGACCCGGCCCTCGGCCGGCT
Organism: Actinomycetota bacterium; assembly: GCA_036260395.1. Taxonomy (GTDB): domain Bacteria; phylum Actinomycetota; class UBA4738; order UBA4738; family CALAEC01; genus DASZZY01. The sequence goes on along the minus strand of DASZZY010000051.1, from coordinate 13,417 downwards.
CGACGGCGTCGAGCCCGAGCCGCGGCCGGGTCGTGTGGGCCGAGGAGGCCCGAGGAGGCCCGAGGAGGATCGTGCCGGACGAGCTCCCCGACATCGTGCTGGTCGTGTTCGACACGGCCAGGTGGGACCGGTTCGGCTGCTACGGCTATGGGCGGCCGACGACGCCCACCGTCGACCGCCTGGCCGAGGAGGGCCTTCGGGTCGAGACCATGATCGCCAACGGCCCGTGGACGCTGCCGGCCCACGGGAGCCTGTTCACCGCGCTGTATCCCAGCGAGCACGGGAGCCAGTGGCAGACCGGGCCGGCCCTCCGCGACTCCGTCCCGGTGACGATGGCCGAGTGGCTGCGCGGGCTCGGCTACCACACGGTGTGCGCCACGAACAACGGGCTGATCTCCCCCCGCACGCGGCTCAGCCGGGGGTTCGACCGGTACGCGTTCCGCCTGGAGCTCGAGCGCGGGCTCCCCAGGACCCTGCGCCGGGCCAGGAAGGTGCTGGCCGGCGGGGACTCCGGCGGCCGGATCGTCAACCGGTGGGTGGCTGACGAACTGGAGTCCGTGCCGCGGCCGCTGTTCCTGTTCGTGAATTACCTGGAGTGCCACTGGTCGTACGCCCCGCCCAGGCGGCTGACGAAGCGGGTGGGCGGCCAGCGGTTCGGCGCGCTGCGGGAGCTCGAGTACCGGGTTCGGCTCGCGGACCGGGTCGGGCCGTGGGAGGCGGTGGCCCGGGCCGACGAGCGGACGCTGGCGGCGTACTCGACCCTGTACGACGGCGAGGTGGCCAACGTCGACGATCACCTGGCCCGCCTGCTGGACGTCCTGCGCTCGGCGGGGCGCCTCGAGGAGGGGCGGACGCTCGTGATCGCGACGTCGGACCACGGCGAACACCTCGGCGAGCACGGGCTGGCCGACCACCACGCCTCGGTCGACGACCACCTGGTCCGGGTGCCGTTCGTGGCCTGGGGGCCGGGGCTCGTGCCCCGGCGCTCGCGCGGCGGGATCTTCGAGTTCGTCGACGTCCTGCCGTCGCTGGCCAGGCTCCTGGGCCGCGACCTGCCGGACGGTGTGCCGACGGGCCGCCGGACGGACCTGTTCTCCTCGGGCGGGGGCCCGAACGGGTCGCCGTACGCCTTCGCCGAGTGGCGGGCGTGGGTGGACAAGGAGCGGACCCGGCTGGCCCGCAGGAACCCGTCGTACGACTTCACCGGCCTGGCGCGCGACCTGGTCTGCGTCCGTGACGACCGGTTCAAGCTCGTGCGCGCCTCGCCCGGCGGGAACGTCCTGTACGACCTGGCCGCCGACCCGGAGGAAGAGCGCGACGTCAGCGAGTCCCACCCCGAGGCGGCCGCCCGGCTGGCCGCGGAGCTCGACGCGGCGGCCGGCCGGTGGGCGGTGGCGGAGCGCGAGGGCGCGACGCTCACCGAGCAGGAAAGCCGCGAGATCGAGCAGCGCCTCACCGAGCTGGGCTACCTCTAGGGCCATGGCCCTCCGGCTGCTCCATCTGGCGTCCAGCGCCCGGCGCAGGGGGGCGCAGGTGTTCACGGCGCAGCTCGTCGGGGCCCTCCGCGGGCGGGCCGACCAGCGGGTGGCGATCCTCCACGGCGGCCCCGCGGAGGTGCGCTTCCCCGCGCCGACCAGGGTGCTCCCCGGCGAGCGGCTCCGCCTGCCGGTCGCGGGGGTCAGCGTGGCGGCGGTCGCTGAGCTCCGGCGGGCGATCCGGGGTTGGGACCCCCACGTCGTGCAGTTCTCCGGCGGCGAGCTGCTGAAGCACGTCGTGCCGGCCGCGGCCGGGCACCCCGCCCGGCTCGTCTACCGGCGCATCGGCTCCGCCGTCGGCCGTGAGTTCCACGTCGCCCGGCGGGCGCTGTTCCGGGCGCTGCTGCGGCGGGTCTCGGCGGTGGTGGCGGTCGGCGAGGAGGTCCGGCGCGAGACCGTCGAGATGTTCGGGCTGGCGCCGGACCGGGTGGTCACGATCCCGGGGGGCCGGGACCCGGCGTCCCTCCGGCCGGCGCGCGACCGGGCCGCCGTCCGCCGCGAGCTCGGCCTCCCCGAGGACGCCCCCGTGCTCGTGTGGGTCGGGGCGCTCACCTGGGAGAAGGACCCGCTGGCGGCCCTCGAGCTGCTGGGGCGCGTCCGGCGGGGCCGCCCCGACGCCCGGCTCGTTGTGAGCGGGGACGGCCCGCTGCGGGCGCCGCTGGAGGCCGCGGTGGAAGCGGCCCGCCTCGACGGGGCCGTCCGCGTGCTCGGGAGCCGCTCCGACGTTCCCGATCTCCTCGGGGCGGCGGACGTGGTCGTGCTGACGAGCCGGACCGAGGGGATCCCCGGCTCGCTGATCGAGGCGGGCATGATGGGCCTGCCGTCGGTCGCCTACGGCCTCGTCGACGTCCCGGAGGTCGTCGTCGAGGGCCGGACCGGGCTGCTGGCCCCGCCGGGCGACGTGGACGCCCTGGCTGCCGCGGTCCTCCGCGTCGTCGGGGATCCGGATGAGGCCCGCCGCCTGGGGGAGGCCGCCCGGGCCCGCTGCACCGCGCGGTTCGGCCTGGCGCCGATCGCCGAGCGGTACCTGGCGCTGTACCGCGAGCTCGGCGTCCCATGACCGGCGTGCTGCTCCTGATCAAGGGGCTCGGCCGGGGCGGCGCCGAACAGCTGCTGGCGAGCGCGTCGAGGCACCTCGATGCAGCCAGGTTCCGCTACGAGGTCGCGTACCTGCTGCCGTGGAAGGACGCGCTGGTCGGAGCCATCGAGGCCGCCGGCCTCCCGACGCACTGCCTGGACGGGGGCCGGGGGGTCGGGTGGGTCCGGCGCCTCCGCGAGCTGGTCCGCGACCGGCGGATCGAGCTCGTCCACGCCCATTCGCCGGTCCCGGCGGTCGCGGCGCGCACGGCGCTGCCGCGAGCGGTGCACCAGGTGTACACCGAGCACAACGTGTGGGCTCGCTACCGCCGTCCCACGTACTGGGCGAACCTCGTGACGTTCGGCCGGAACGACCACGTGTTCGCGGTATCCGACGAGGTCCGGGCCAGCATCCGGTACCCCGCGCCGCTGGACGGCCTGCGGCGGCCGCCGGTCGAGACGCTCTACCACGGGCTCGACTGGTCGACGCTGCCGCCGCCCGCCCCGCGGGCCGAGGCCCGAGCCGCGCTGGGGATCCCCGACGACGCGCCGGTCATCGGCACGGTCGGGAACCTCACCGCGAAGAAGGACCACGCGACGCTGCTGGCCGCCGCCGTGGTCCTCCGGCGGTCGGTCCCCGGGCTCCGCGTCGTGGTCGTCGGGACCGGGCCGCTGGAGGAGGAGCTCCGGCGCCGCCGCAGGGAGCTCGGTCTGGAGGAGATCGTGCTCATGACCGGATTCCGTGACGACGCCCCCCGGCTGATGGGCGCCTTCGACGCGTTCGTGCTGTCCTCCCGGTACGAGGGGCTCCCGATCGCCCTCCTCGAGGCCATGGCGCTCGGCATCCCGGCGGCCGTCACCAGCGTCGGAGGGAACGCCGAGGTCCTCACCGACGGCACGGACGGGCTCCTCGTGCCGTCTGGGGATGCCCCCGGTCTGGCGGAGGCGGTGGGTAGGCTTCTCGGCGACGAGGCGCTCCGACGCCGGCTGGGGGACGCGGCCCGCCGCCGGGCCGCCGACTTCGACATCCGGGCGGCCGTCCGCCGCATGGAGGAGGTCTACGGGGAGCTGATGGGATGAGCGACATCTCCGTCCGGCCGTTCCGGCCTGAGGACGAGCCCGCGGTCCTGGAGCTGCTCCGGGCGTCGCTGGGTGGCGGTCCCACCGGCCAACGCTCCGAGGCCTTCTTCCGGTGGAAGCACGTCCACAACCCGTTCGGCCGATCGTTCATGCTCGTGGCCGAGTCCGGGGGCTCGGTGATCGGGCTCCGGGCCTTCATGCGGTGGCGGTTCGAGGGCGAGGCGGGCACCGTCCGGGCCGTCCGGGCCGTCGACACCGCCACGCACCCCGACTTCCAGGGGCGGGGGGTGTTCTCCCGGCTGACGCGGGAGGCGCTGTCGGCCCTGGAGGGATCGGCCGACCTCGTGTTCAACACGCCGAACGAGAAGAGCGGCCCGGGCTACCTGAAGCTGGGGTGGCGGCGGGTCGGCCGGCTCCCCGTGTCCCTCCGTCCCCGACTCCGGGGCCTGCGTCCCCCGGCCGCCGGGAGCGGGCCGCCGCCGACGGTCGGGGCGCCCCCGGCCGCAGAGGCGCTGGCCGATGGGGATGCCCTCCACCGGCTCCTGGAGCATCAGCCGGACGGCCGCCTGCGCACGCCGAGGGATCCCGAGTACCTGCGGTGGAGGTACGTCGACGTCCCCGGGCTGGCCTACCGGGCGGTGCCGTACGAGGCGGGCGGGCGCCTCCGCGGGCTGGCGATCTTCCGGCTGCGCTCCCGCCGCCGGCGGTGGGAGTGCTCGCTTGCCGAGGTCCTCGTGGGGAGCGGCGATCGGGCGACGGCCGGCCGACTCCTCCGCGCCGTGGCGGCCGCCTGCCCGCGCGCCGCCCACGTGGCGGCGCTGTTCCCCCCGCGCTCGACGCCGGCCGCGGCGGCCCGGCGGCGCTCCTTCGTCCGGATCCCGCTCGGGCCCACGCTCATGGTGCGGTTGCTGGCCCGGGAGATCTCCCCCGATCCCACCGCCCGGGCATCGTGGGCCCTGTCCCTCGGCGACGTGGAGGTCTTCTAGGGTGGAGCGCGAGGTGGCGATCGACCGGGCGGGGGCCGCGGTGGCGGCGGCATGGATCGCGTGGGCGCTGGCCCTGGCCGTCGTCCGGGGCGGCGATCCCTCCGGGCAGGTCGTCCTTCTGCTGGCGTTGGCGGCCACCGTGGTCGCGGCCCGGGTCCTGGCGGCGTCGGGCCGGATGGCGGGGCCGGTGGCCGTCGTCGTGGCGGGGGCGGTCCTGCTGCTGGCGTCCGTCGGCGCCCATACCCGGGGGACCGGCCTGCCGTTCGGCTTGCCGCTCGGTCCGCCGAAGACGTCGATCCCCCCGCTCGTCTACCCCAACGCCAACGGCGCCTTCTTCGTCCAGGCCGCCGCGGCGGCCCTCGTGCTGGCCGCGGCCCCGATGGGCCGCGCCGTGCGGGTGGTGGGGATCGCAGCGGGGCTGGTGTTCGCGGCTGCGGCGGTCCTCTCGGGGTCGCTGGCGGCGAGCCTCACGCTCGTGGTGGTGGCCGTGGCGCTGCTGGTCCCCGGCGGCCGAGTGGGGGCCCGGATGATGGTGGTGGCCGCCGCCGTCCTCGTGGCCGCCGTGCTGGCCACGACGATCGTGATCGCCTCCTCGGACCCCGGGCCGCTGCGGCGCGGCGAGCGGATCGCCGTCCAGCGGCTGGGCGGGATCCGCATCGACCTGTGGAGGGAGGCCTTCGCCGTGATGGAGGAGCATCCCGTGGCCGGGGTGGGCCCCGGCCGCTTCGGGGAGGCCACCGACCTCCCCAGACGGGACCGGGACCTGCTGTGGGCCCACAACGAGTTCCTCCAGCAGGGAGCCGAGACCGGTGTTCCGGGTCTCGTGCTGCTGGTCCTGCTGGTCGGCTGGGGATTCGCCCGGCTCTGGGTCTCCCCTCCAGACCGGGTCACCGGGATCGCGGCTGGCTCGCTGGCCGCGCTCGCGGTCCACGCCTCGGTCGACTACGTCGTCCACTTCCCGCTGGTCCCGCTGGCGGCCGCCGCGATCCTGGGGACCGCCCAGGGGCCCCGCCAGCGGCGGGAGCTCCGTCCGAGCCCGCTGGTGCGCAAGGCGGTCAAGGCCGCGGTCCTCCCGGCCGGCCTGGCGCGGTCCCGGCGCGACGACGAGGTGGTCATCCTGCTCTACCACCGCGTGGGGGCCGGGAACCGGGAGATCGACGTGCCGGTCGAGGCCTTCGACGAGCAGATGGCGGAGCTGGCGGCGCGCCACCGCGTGCTGCGACTCGAGGACCTCCTCGACGGCCCGCCCGCCGGGGGCGTGCTGGTGACGTTCGACGACGGCCAGCGCGACTTCCACGCCAACGCCCTGCCGGTCCTGGTCCGCCATGAGATCCCGGCGGTCCTGTACCTGGCGACGTCCTGGGTCGGGAGCCGCCGCGTCCGGGACGCGCTCGCGTGGAGCCAGGTGCAGGAGGCCGCGGCCACCGGCCTGGTGGAGGTGGGATCCCACACCCACGGGCACCTCGATCTGTCGGAGGCCACCGAGCGCGAGGCCGAGCGCGAGATGCGCAGGTCCCAGCGGGTGGTGGAGGACCGCCTGGGCCGGGCGTGCCGCCACTTCGCGTATCCCTGGGGGGTCGGCTCGGAGGGTGCGGACCGGGCGACCCGTCGCCTATTCGACACCGCGGTGCTGGCCTGGGGCACGAACCGCAACGGCTTCGACCGCTACCGGCTGGGCAGGCTGCCGGTGCTCCGGAGCGACGGCCGGCTGTTCTTCCGGGCCAAGGTCCGGGGGTTGCTCGACGGCGAGGCCTGGGCGTACCGGGTGACCGGCCGCGGGCCGTGGAGGCGCTCCTGAGGGCGCCGGTACGGGTCTGCCACGTGGCCACGGTCGACCTCACCGTGCGGTTCCTGCTGCTCCCGCAGCTGCGGGCCCTCCGCGACGAGGGGTACGAGGTCGCCGCGGTGAGCGCCCCCGGCCCGTGGGCCGACGAGGTCGCCGCCGAGGGGATCCGCCACATCGCCTGGCCCCACGCCACCCGGGCCTGGGACCCGGCCGAGGACGCCAGGGCGTTCTCCTCGCTCCTGGCGATCCTCCGCCGCGAGCGCTTCGACGTGGTCCACACGCACAACCCGAAGCCCGGGATCCTGGGGCGCATCGCCGCCCGGGTCGCCGGCGTGCCGTGCGTCGTCAACACCGTGCACGGCCTCTACGCCACGCCGGACGATCCGGCGCGGCGGAAGGCCGCGGTCCTCGCCGTCGAATGGCTGGCCGCCCGGTTCAGCGACCTCGAGCTGTACCAGAGCGAGGAGGACCTCCGGTGGGCGCGACGGACGGGGGTCACGCCACGGCGGCGCTCGTCGCTCCTGGGGAACGGCGTCGACCTCGGCCGGTTCCACCACGATGCCGTTTCGCCGGAGCGGCTGGCCGAGCTCCGCCGGGAGCTCGACCTCCCTCCGGGGGCACCGGTGGTCGGGACGGTCGGGCGCATGGTGGCCGAGAAGGGCTACCGGGAGCTGTTCGCCGCCGCCCACGCGGCGCGGGGCCGGGTGCCCGAGGCCCGTTTCGTGGTCGTGGGCGCGTCCGACGCTCAGAAGTGGGACGCCGTGACCTCCGGCGAAATCGCCGCGGCTGGGGACAGGGTGCGCGTCCTCGGCTGGAGGGAGGACGTGCGGGACGTGCTCGCACTGTTCGACGTGTTCGTCCTGGCGTCGTGGCGGGAGGGGGTCCCCCGGTCGGCGATCGAGGCGGCGGCCATGGGGAAGCCGCTGGTCCTCACCGATATCCGTGGCTGCCGGGAGGTGGGCCGCCACGGTCGCGAGGCCCTCCTGGTGCCGCCCCGGGACGCCGGGGGGCTAGCCGACGCCATCGTGACGCTCCTCGAGGACGAGCCGCTCCGGCGGGCGATCGGCCGCGCGGCCCGGCGGCGGGCGGAGGAACGCTTCGACGAGCGCCGCGTGGTGGAGCGCCTCCTCCGGGCGTACCGGGAGGTGCTGTCGGCGAAGGGGCTCCGCCCGCCGGTCCCCGCCTCGGGGAACGTTGCGATCCGCCGGGCCCGGCCGGCCGACGCCGCGGCGATGGTCCGGCTGCACCGCCTGGCCATGCCGCAGGCCCATCTCCTCAGGCTCGGCGACCGGTTCATGCGCCGGCTCTACCGGGCGCTGGCGGAGGACCCGGAGGGCGTGGCGCTCGTCGGGGACCGCAACGGCGCGGTGGTCGGCATGGCCACCGGCGTCCTGTCGCTGCGCTCCTTCTACCGCCGCTTCCTGCTCCGCCACGGCCCGGCCGCCGCGCTGGCCGCGGCCCCCCGGCTGGTCCGGCCCGCGGTCCTCCGCGGCGTCCGCGAGTCGGCGGCCTATCCGGTCATGGACCGGGGACTGCCCGACGCCGAGTTCACCACGCTCGGCGTGGACCCCGCGGCCCGGGGCGGGGGACTGGGCGGGCGGCTGACCGCCGGCGTCCTGGAGGGGCTCCGGGACCTGGGGGCCACCGAGATCAAGTGGTACGTGGCCGCGGACAACGGCCCCGCCAACCGCCTGTACGAGCGGATGGGCTACCGCCTGCGGGGGCGCCTCACCGTGCACGGCCGCACCAACAACGTCTGGATGCACACATGGCCTTCGTCGCCGGATTCGGGATCGCGCTCCTCCTGACGCCGGCCGCCGGGGCGGTGGGCCGGGCCATGAGGCTCGTGGACCGCCCGGGGGACGTGCTGAAGATCCACGCCCAGCCGATCCCCGTCGTGGGCGGCGTGGGCGTCGTCGCGGCCACGTTCGCGGCGTACGCCGTGGTGGCCCGCTCGCTCCCCCTGGCGCCCGTGGCCGCGGCGCTGATGCTCCTGGCCATCGGCTTACTCGACGATGCCCGGACGCTGCCGCCCTCCGTCCGCCTGGTGGGGCAGGCCTCGGCGGGCGCCATCCTCGTCGCCGGCGGCCTCCGCCTGGAGCCGCTGGGACCGGCGGGGGTCCCCGCGGCGGTGCTCGTGGTGGTCCTGAGCGCGAACGCGGTGAACATGATGGACGGGCAGGACGGGCTGGTCGGCGGCCTGGGCGCCATCGCGGCCCTGGGGCTCGCCGGCCTGGCGGCGTGGAACGACGCCGGGCCGGCGCTCATGTTGGCCCTGTCGCTCGCCGGCGCCCTGGCAGCGTTCCTCCTGTGGAACCGGCCTCCGGCGCGGATCTTCCTGGGCAACGGGGGCGCCTACGCCGTGGGTGTCCTCCTGGCGGTGATCGGGATGATGATCGCGCTCCGCGACGGGTGGCGGGGCCTGCTGGCCGCGGGGGCGTGCCTGGGGGTGTTCGCGTTCGAGGTGGTCTATACCGTCCTCCGGCGGGTGGCCTCGGGGAGGGCGGTGGTCCCCGGCGACCGCTTCCACTCCTACGACGTGACCGCCATCCTGGCCGGCGGCCGGGCCCGATCGACCGGCATCTTCTGGGTCCTCGGGGCGGCGGCCGCGGCGCTCGGCCTCGCGGTGGGACGCCTGCCGCTCGCGGTGGGCGGGCCGGTCCTGGCCGTGGCCTCGGTGGCCGCGGCCGTCGGTGGCGGGCTCCTGTTCCGCCGCACGCGAGCCATGGAGCGAGGCGGACCCGATGAGTAGGATGGCGTCCCGTCGGCCCGTCGGAGCCCAGGAGGCAGCGTGACCACGCACGACGCAGGGACGCCCGTGACGGTCGGCGGCCGGCCCGCCTTTCCCGACGGCCTGCCGCTGGTCCGTCCCAGCATCCCCGACGCGGGCGCCCTGGCCGAGGACCTGCGGGCCATCCTCGAGAGCCGGGTGCTGACCAACGGGCCGTTCGTCTCGGAGCTCGAGCGGCGGGCCGCGGAGTACCTCGGCGTCCGGCACTGCATCGCGGTGGCCTCGTGCACCGCCGGCCTCATGCTCGTGCTGCGGGCGGCGGGACTCTCCGGCGACGCCGTGGTGCCCTCGTTCACCTTCGCGGCCACGGCGCACGCCGCCGCGTGGAACGGGCTACGGCCGGTGTTCGCCGACGTGGACCGGGACACGCTGACGCTCGACGCGGACGCCGTGCGGCGGGCGGCCACCCCGGCGACCTCGGGCGTGATCGCCACCCACACCTACGGCACGCCGTGCGACGTGGAAGCGCTGGAGCGGGTGGCTGCCGATCTCGGTGTCCCGCTGTTCTTCGACGCCGCGCACGCGTTCGGCTCCCGGCACCGCGACGTCCCCGTGGGACGGTACGGGGCCGCGGAAGTGTTCAGCCTGTCGCCGACCAAGGTGGTGGTCGCGGGCGAGGGCGGGATCATCGCCACCGATGACGACGAGCTGGCGGAGCGGTGCCGGATCGGCCGGGATTACGGCAACCCGGGGAACTACGACTTCGCCTTCGTGGGCCTCAACGCGCGGATGTCGGAGATCCACGCGGCCATGGCGCTGCGGTCGCTGGATCCGCTGGAGGAGCGGGTGGAACGCCGGAACGTCCTCGCACGGCGGTACCGGGAAGCGCTGTCCGACGTGCCTGGGATCTCCTTCCCGGCCGTCCGGCCCGGGGACCGCAGCACGTTCAAGGACCTGGCCGTGCTGGTGGAGCCGGGGCGGTTCGGTGCCGACGCCACGACCCTGGGCCGGGCCCTGGCCGGGGAGGGGATCGACACGAGGCGGTACTACAGCCCTCCCGTCCACCGGGTGACGGCCTATCGCGGGGTGGGGCCCCAGCCGGAGCTGCCGGTGACCGAGTGGGCGGCCGAGCGAGCCCTGGCCCTGCCGATGTGGTCGGAGATGACCGACGATCAGCCGGCGGCGGTGGGGACGGCCGTCCGGCGGATCCGCTCGACCGTGACGGGCGCCTGAACCTCCGCGGCCTCCCGCCGCCGGAGCTCCCGGCGGGTGCGCACGGCGGTGAACACCATCAGGACGAACGGGAACGCCTGGCTGCGCTGCCTGGCCAGCAGGCCGAAGTTCGTGAACGCGCTGAGGGTGGCGATGAGGAGGATCGACATGATCAGCGCCGTCACGATCATCCCGCCGCGCCACAGCTTCAGCGCCCGGACCGCGGCCGGGAACCGCGTGACGAGCAGGGCCAGGAGGACCATGCCCTCCAGCCCGGCGATGGCCCCCAGCCCGGACCCGAGCTCCCAGGGGAACGGGCGGAACAGGACGCCGCCCGCGGCCACCAGCGCCGAGGCCGGGGACGTGATCTCGGGTTGCTCGAAGCTCGACCCGCCCTGCTGCAGGTTCTCCTGCGTCGTCTCGTATTTCTGGAAGACGCTCTCCAGGTTCTGCTCCAGGTTCAGCTGCTGGGCGGTGACCCGGAAGGCGAACACCAATCCGGCCGCCAGGATCGGGAGGATCACCAGCACGGCCATCGGGCGCGTGAGGGTGGAGCGGACGGGGCCGGGACGGATGAGGAGCCCGGCCGCGACGCCGAACAGCAGCATGAGCGCTACGGCCTCTCGGATCAGCAGCACTAGCCCCATCCCGGCGAGGAGCTGGACGAACGCGCCGGCCGACGGCCGCTGATAGATGCGCGCGACCCCCAGCGTGGCCAGCCCGAGCCCCAGGATCACCAGGGCGTCCTTGCCCAGGGACGACGGCCAGTAGACCAGCGTCGGCAGGAAGAACAGCAGCAGGAAGTACAGCCGGTGGTTCCCGTCCGGGAACGAGATCCGGTGCGCGCGGTAGAAGCACCACGTCCCGATGAGCGAGAGCATCGAGAAGACCAGGAAGGCCGCCGGCATACTCGGCGTGATCACCGCGTACAGGAAGGCGGTGAAGTACCCCACGATCGGCGTCCCGAGGGTGGAGAGGTCGATGAACGAGAAGTCAAGGGCCCTCACCATGGGGGCGTAGAGGCGTCCCGCGGAGTGGTAGCCGACGGCGTCGCCGACGCCCCCGTAGACCACCTGGAGCACCGCGTACCTGGCCAGGGCCCCGACCACCTTGGCGGCCACGGCGAGCCCCAGCAGGTGCACCGACACCGTGGGCTCCTTGGCCACGGCCCGGGGGATCAGCCACATGGCGGCCACGATCGTGAGGACCAGAACCAGGAGCGTGATCTGGATCTCCCAGGACAGCAGGGCCATCGCCGCGCCCACGCCCATCAGGACGCCGGCCGCCGCGGCGGCGGCCGCGACGGTTCGGATCCGGCTCCCCAACATCCCGCGTATTCTACGGGGCGCGGATGGCCGTCGGCCGCCGGCGCCGACGTTCGTGGAGGGTCCCCCGGCCGGGTGCTAGGGTACCGGCGATGCGCGAACGCCAGCTCACGGACCGCGAGCCGGCGCCGGAGACCCTGCTCGATCGACTCGCCTCCCGGACCGCCAGGGTGGGGGTGGTGGGCCTCGGGTACGTCGGGCTCCCGGTGTCGGTGACGTTCGCCGACGCCGGCTTCCGGGTAGTGGGCGTGGATCCGGACCGCGCCCGGGTCCAGGCCATCGAGGAGGGGCACTCCTACCTCCGCGACGTGCCCGACGACCGGGTCGCGGGGGCCCGGCGGGCCGGTCGGCTCCGGGCCACGACGTCGTACCGGCGGCTGGCGAGCGCCGACGCGATCCTGGTGTGCGTGCCGACGCCGCTGGCCGACGGGATCCCCGACCTGTCGGCGATCGAGGCGGCCGGCCGGTCGCTGGCCAAGGTCCTGGCGCCGGGCACGCTCGTGATCCTCGAGAGCACCACGTACCCGGGGACGACCGAGGAGGTCCTCCGGCCGCTGCTGGAGGCGTCCGGCCTCCGGGCCGGGGAGGACTTCCTGCTGGCCTTCTCCCCCGAGCGCATCGATCCCGGCAACCCCCACTTCGGCTTCCAGGAGATCCCCAAGGTGGTCGGGGGGCTGACGCCGGAGTCCACCCGGGCGGCCGAGCTGCTCTACGGGCAGGTGGTCCCCAAGGTCGTGACGGTCTCGGGCCCCCGCCAAGCGGAGATGGCCAAGCTCCTCGAGAACATCTTCCGCCACGTGAACATCGCGCTCGTGAACGAGCTGGCCACGTACGCCGAGGACATGGGCGTCGACATCTGGGAGGCCATCGACGCGGCGGCCACGAAGCCGTTCGGATACATGCCGTTCCACCCGGGGCCCGGGTGGGGCGGGCACTGCATCCCGCTCGACCCGGCGTACCTGTCATGGCGGGTCCGCCGTGACCGCGCCCACGAGGTGAAGTTCGTGGAGCTGGCCCACCAGGTGAACGCCGAGATGCCCCGGCACGTCGTGGAGCGGGTCGGCTACCTGCTGAACGAGTCGGGCAAGGCGATCCGGGGCTCCCGGATCCTGGGCATCGGCGTCGCGTACAAGGCGGGGAGCGAGGACCTCCGCGGCTCGCCGGGCCTCAAGATCCTGTCGATGCTGGCCCGCCGGGGCGCCGAGGTGGCCTACCACGACCCGCTCGTCTCCCGGGCCCACGTGGCCGGGCGGGAGATGCGGTCCCAGCCGCTCACCGCGGCCCGGCTCCGGGGCGTCGACGTCGCGATCCCGTTCGTCGCCCAGCACGGCGTCGACTGGGATCTCGTGGCCAGGGAGGCGCCGCTGGTGTTCGACGCCTGCAACGCGCTGGGCCGGCGCGGCGGGCACATCCACCGCCTCTGATGCGGGCCCTGGTCACCGGGGGGGCCGGGTTCATCGGCTCGGCCATCGGCCGGCGGCTGCTGGCCGGCGGCCACGAGGTCCGGGTCCTGGACAACTTCCTGAACGGGCGGAAGGAGGCCGTGCCGCAGGGCGCCGAGCTGGTCGAGGGCGACCTCCGCGACCTGGAGACCGTGCGCGAGGCCTCCCGGGGGATCGACGTCGTCTTCCACCAGGGCGCCGTCCGCAGCGTCCCGCGGTCCGTCGACGAGCCCGTGCTCGTCG
>DASZZY010000050.1:0-10478 GCA_036260395.1 Actinomycetota bacterium | reverse complement strand
GCGGCGCCTGATGAAGGTCCTCCGGCGCCGCGGGCAGGAGGCCTCCCGGGCCGGCGACCGGCCCGCCGACCGGGAGGACGTCGAGCTAACGGTTTCGCCGGAACAGGTCGATCAGTAGCCCGCCCGTCAGGAGGCCGCCGGTGCTCCCCATGGCCGCCGGGATCCAGTCGGGGACCCCCGCAGCGGTCGAGGCGATGGCCGCGCCGACCAGCGCGCCGCCCGCGGTCAGCGCCAGCGCGATCCTCCGCCCGGCCCGCCGGATCGTCGTCTCCAGGTTCTCGGTGCCCTTGAAGTGGACCTGGAGCTTCGGCCCCGGTCGCGCGCCCGACAGCCGTTCGATGGCCTCCATGAGCCGGACCAGGCGGGCCCGGATCTTCTGGCCCTCGTAGAACAGCCACTTCGGATCGGCCCGCTCGCGGAGACGGTCCAGGAAGCCCTTCATCATGAAGTCGCCCACCACCGACAGCGGGTCGAGCGTGGGATCGAGCTCCGCGGTGGCCAGCTGCATCTGGGCCAGGGCCTTCCCGGTCAGCGCCAGCGACGCCGGCAGGCGAACACCGTGGCGGATCGAGATCTCGGTGATCTCCTGGAGGATCGGCCCGAGCTGCATCTCCTTCAGCGACAGGCCGCGGTACCGCTGGAGCAGGGAGCCGACCTCCCGCTGGAACGCGTCGAGGTCGAGGTCCGAGCGCTGCTCCTCGCCGGCCAGCATCAGGACGACATCGGACAGGAACGAGACGTCCTCCCGCCAGAACGCGAGCAGCAGGAGGACCATGAGCTGGCGGGTCTCGGCCTCGACCTCCCCGACCATGCCGAGGTCGAGGAAGTAGATCTTGTCGTTCCACCACATCATGTTGCCGGGGTGGGGGTCGGCGTGGAAGAAGCCGTCCGCCAGGATCTGCTGGTAGTACGACTCGAGGAGCTGGCGGGCGGCCTCCGTGCGGGCGGGGCCCTCCGGCGCCTGGCGCACGGGGATCCCCTGCACCTCCTCCATCACCAGCAGCCGGTCGGTGGAGAAGTCGGTGTGGACGCCGGGCACGTCCAGGCGGGAGAAGGGCGCGAGCACCTCGTGCATCCGCTGGAGGTTGGCGGCCTCCTGGCGGAAGTCCAGCTCCCGCCGGAGGGACGCCGAGAGGTGCTCGATGATCATCGGCAGGTCCATCACCTGGCGGAACGCCGAGCGCTCGGCGGTCTTCTCGGCGAACAGCTCCAGCAGGCCGAGGTCCTGGAGGATGTCCTGTCGGGCGGTGGGGCGCTGGACCTTCACCACCACGCGCTCCCCGTCGGCCAGCGTGGCCTTGTGGACCTGCGCCACCGTGCCGGCCGCCATGGGCTGGGGATCGATGCTCTCGAACACGTCCTCCCACGGGACGCCGAGCTCCTCCTCCATGACCCGGACGACCTCGGGCTCGGAGAGCGGCGGCACGCGATCCTGCAGCGTGGCCAGCTCCTCGACGAACGCCGCGGGCAGGAGGTCCGGGCGGGTCGAGAGGATCTGCCCCATCTTGGCGAACGTGGGGCCCAGCTCCTCCATGGCGCCCCGGAGCCGCCGGGCGCGCTCGCGGAGCGTGGCCTCGTCGGCGGCTTTCGTCGCGGTGAAGAGCTCCTGGAACCCCTGCTTGGCCAGGATCCGCCCGATGCGGGCCGCCCGGCCCAGGAGCGGCCCCTCGCGCTCCAACCGGGGCTCGGGCTCGAGCGTCGGCAGGATCGGGGGCGGACCGGCCGGGCGCTTGCCGTCGCCGGTCTCGGCGGTGTTGACGATGATCACCGAGCACCGGGCGTTGTGGGAGACGCGGTTCGGCACGTTGCCCAGCAGGAAGCTCTTCCGGCCCCGCATGCCGACGTTCCCGACCACCACCACGTCGACCCCGGACTCCTCGGCGGCCCGGACGATGGCCAGCGCGGGATCGGGGTCGACCACCACCCGGGCCCGTCCGCGCTCGCCGGCCAGCTCCCGGGCCAGCCGGGTGAGCTCCTCGGTGGCCCGCTGCGGCGAGACCTCGCCGCCCCCGTCGCCCGTTCCGTGCGGGATCACGACCTGGAGGAGGATCAGCTCGGCCCCGTAGCGCTCCGACATGTCGGCGGCCCACCGGACCGCGTGCGTCGCGCTCGTGGACTGGTCGGTGGCCACCAGGATGCGGCCCACGGCGCCGGGCGGTCGGCTCACCCGGCGCTCCCCGACTCGTCGAGCTCCGGGTCCGCCACCGGGGTGGCCTTCTCCCCCCGCTCGGCGTCGATCAGCTGCCACATCCACTCGCCCCAGGCCCGGATCTCCGGCCACGACTGCCAGAACTGCTCGATCGTCACGTCCTGGAACCGCCGCCACCCCTCGGGCGGCTTGACCGTGGCGGCCACCTCCTGGAGGCCGGACACCGAGTCGTTCAGGGTCTCCTCGAGCTCCTCCATCGCTCCCTCCCGCTTCCCGGCGCTGTGAGGGTCCAGTGTAAAGGCACGCTCGCCGCGGCCGTTCCGGCCGTGGGGCCGGGGGGTAGAGTCAGGGAGATGGGGAACCGACTGGCGAACGCAACGAGCCCGTACCTGCTCCAGCACGCCGAGAACCCCGTGGACTGGTACGAGTGGGGCTCGGAGGCGCTGGAGCGCGCCCGGGCCGAGGGGAAGCCGATCCTGCTCTCGGTGGGCTACGCGGCGTGCCACTGGTGCCACGTCATGGCCCACGAGTCGTTCGAGGATCCTGACACCGCCCGGCTGATGAACGAGCACTTCGTCAACATCAAGGTCGACCGCGAGGAGCGGCCCGACGTCGACGCGATCTACATGGATGCCGTCCAGGCCATGAGCGGCCACGGCGGCTGGCCCATGACGGTGTTCCTGACCCCCGAGGGGGACCCGTTCTACGCCGGGACGTACTTCCCGCCCGAGGACCGCCACGGGATGCCGGGGTTCCGCCGGGTGCTCCAGGCGGTGGCTGAGGCCTGGCGCGACCGTCGCGACGACGTCGTCCGCCAGGGCCGACAGGTGGTCGGCGTCCTCGCCCGGGAGGCCGGCGGCGGGGCGTCGTCGGAGCCGCTCACCGAGGAGCTCCTGCGGCAGGCCTACGACGGGCTCCGTCGGGGGTTCGACCCGGAGTGGGGCGGCTTCGGCCAGGCGCCGAAGTTCCCCCAGCCGATGACGCTGGAGTTCGCGCTCCGCTGCCACCTCCGCGGCTGGGAGGGCGCCCTCGACATGGTGACCGGGACGCTCGACCGGATGGCCGCCGGCGGGATCTACGACCAGCTCGGGGGCGGCTTCCACCGCTACTCGACCGACCGCGCCTGGCTGGTCCCCCACTTCGAGAAGATGCTCTACGACAACGCCCAGCTCGCCCGCCTCTACCTCCACGCCTGGCAGGTCGCCGGCGACGAGCGCTACCGGCGCGTCGTGGTCGAGACGCTGGAATACCTCCTCCGGGAGATGCGGCATCCCGACGGCGGCTTCTTTTCAGCCCAGGACGCCGACTCCGACGGCGTCGAGGGGAAGTTTTTCGTGTGGTCGCACGAGGAGCTGGTCCGCGAGGCGGGCGAGATGGCGGCGGCCTACTTCGGGGCCCGCCCGGAGGGCAACTGGGAAGGGACCAACGTCCTGTGGACGCCCAGCCCGCCGGAGGAGGTGGCCGCCGACGCCGGCGTCTCGCGGGAGGAGCTCGACCGTCGGGTCCAGGAGGCCCGGGCCCGGCTCCTCCAGGTGCGCGAGCGGCGGGTCCGTCCGGCCACGGACGACAAGGTCCTGGCCTCGTGGAACGGCCTGGCCGTCGCCGCGCTGGCCGAGGCCGGGCGGGCCCTCGACGACCCGCGGTACGTGCGGGCGGCCGAGGCCGCCGCCGACTTCGTCGTGACCGCCCTCCGCCGCGAGGACGGACGGCTTCTGCGGGCGTGGCGCGAGGGGCGGACCAGCGGGCCGGCCTATCTGGACGACCACGCGCTGCTGGCCGCCGGGTGCCTCACGCTCTACGAGAGCACGTTCGACCTGCGGTGGATGGCCGAGGCCCGGCGGCTGGCGGAGGACATCCTCCGGCTGTTCCCGGACCCGGGGGGCGGCTTCTTCCAGACCGGGTCCGACGCCGAGCGGCTCGTGGTCCGGCCCAAGGAGCTGTTCGACAACGCCGTACCGTCGGGGAACTCTGTAGCGGCCGAGGTCTTCCAGCGGCTCGCGCTGCTGACCGGGGAGGCGGGGTACGAGACGGCCGGGGTCGGCGCCCTGCGGGCGGTCCGCGACCTAGTCCCCCGGGCCCCGACCGGCTTCGGCCATGCCCTGGGGGCCCTCGACCTCTACCTGTCTCGCTCGAAGGAGATCGCCGTCGTCGGGCGGCCCGGCGCCGACGACACCCGCCGCCTCGTCGAGGTGGTCTGGCAACGGTACCTCCCGAACGTCGTGCTGGCGGCGGGCGACCCCGCCGATCCCCAGGCCCCCCGGCTGGTTCCGCTGCTGGCGGACCGCGCCCCGGTGGACGGGCGGGCCGCCGCCTACGTCTGCGAGCGGTTCACGTGCCGCATGCCGGTGACCGAGCCCGAGGACCTGGCCGCCCAGCTCGCGTAGCGGGCCGGCGGTGGCCCCGGATATCACCGAGGTCCGGGTTTCGTTCGCGCCACGCCGGGCATGAACCAGACGCGCCCATGAAAGCTAGCTTCGCCTCCGAGCCCGGCGCCGTCCCCGAGATCCGGCGGAGGACCCAGGAGATCGCCGAGCGGGCGGGCCTCGGCCCCAACGCCCGCGACGACCTCCTCGTGGCGGTGTCGGAGGCCGCCACGAACGCGGTCCTCCACAGCCGAAGCCCGCGCCTCGAGGTCGAGTGGAAGCGGTCTCGCGACCGGATCATCGTCTCCGTCCGCGACGAGGGCACGTTCGAGGAGCCGGCGGAGGCCAAGCAGCGGGGCTGGGGCCTCCACCTGATCGGCGCGACGACCGACGACGTGGTGCTCCGTCCGGGGACCGCTCAGCGGCCCGGGACGGAGGTCCGACTGGTCAAGCGCATCACGGCCTGACCGGCCCTCAGGCCAGCCGCCCGGGGCTCCCGTCCGGCGCGGTAAACGGCAGCCCCTGCTGGACCCAGGCCTCGGAGCCGCCGGCCATCACGCGGGCGTCGAACCCCTTCGCCTGGAGGAGCAGCCCGGCGACCTCGCTGCGGTTCGCCGTTCGGCAGTAGACGATCACCGGGCGGGACGCGTCCAGGCCCTCCGTGCGCCCGGCCATCACGTCCCCGAGCGGGATGTGCACCGCCCCCTCGATGCGGCCGGCCTCCCACTCGTACGGCTCGCGCACGTCGAGGAGCTGCACCTCGTCGCGCCGCTCGTAGATCTCTCGGGGATCGGTGAGATCGCTCATCGCAACGCCTCATCCGGCATCGTATCAACGAGCCCGGGATCGGAGCGGTCGAGACGGATGCCGAGCAGCGCCTCCAGCTGCGGGATCGTCCGGCGGGCGTCCTCGTGGAGGACCCCACGCATGCCCACGGCCTCGGCGGCCTCGACGTTGCCGCGGACGTCGTCGACGAACGCGCAGTCGCCCGGCGGCAGGCCGAGCCGCCGGGCCGTCAGCTTGAACACCCCCTCATCGGGCTTGCGCATGCCGACCTCCCCCGAGATCACCACGTGATCGAAGAGCACGTCGAGGAGCGGCCGCGGGTAGCCCTCCACCCCCCAGGAGTTCGACAGCATCGCGGTGCGGACGCCGGCCCCGCGCGCCGCGTGGACCGCCTCGACCATCGGGACATCGAAGCGGATCCCGCCGAGCATCCGGGCCAGGAGATCCGTGTGGTCGAGCGGCGACGCGAGCCCCTCGGAGAGCACGGCCGCCAGCCGCTGCTCGAACTCCGTCCGCTCCAGACGCCCCGTCTCGAGCATGGCCACCATGGCGTCGGGATCGGTCCCCACCGCGTACGACGACCGGAGGATGGCCTTCAGGCGGTCGTGCTCGATCCCCTCGCGCTCGCAGAAGGCCCGGAAGGCCTCGGCGATCGAGGTCGTCAGGACGCCCCCGAAGTCGATGACCAGGCCGCGGTAGCGCTCAGGCAACGCCGGCCACCGCCAGGGCCCGCCGGGCCAGCGCCGGGACGCCGCGCTCCAGCTCTCCGAAGAACGGGTCGTCGGTCACGCCGGCCAGGTGGCGCGCGTACGAGCCCTCGAGGAGGATCGCCAGCTTCCAGATCGCCAGGACGACGTACCACCTGACGTCCCCCGGGTCGCGGCCGGAGCGTTCGCGGTAGCGCTCGAGGAGCTCGGCGGGGGTGAGGAACCCCGGCTGGCGCGTGAGCTCGATCTCCGCGGAGAGCACCGTGTCGCGGAGATCGCCGGGCTCCCGCCAGAACGACAGCAGGTAGCCCAGGTCGGCCAGGGGGTCGCCGATCGTCGACATCTCCCAGTCGAGGATCGCCACCACGCGGGCCGGCGCGCCGGGCGCGAGCACGACGTTGTCGAGCTTGTAGTCGCCGTGGACGATCGTGGCGGGGCCGGACGCCGGCAGCCGCTCGGAGAGCCACGCCGCGGTCCTCTCCAGGTCGGGCAGCGGCCGGGTGAACCGCGTGGCGAGCTCCAGCTGGCCGCTCCACCGCCGGAGCTGGCGCTCCAGGTAGCCGGTCGGCCTGCCCCAGCCCTCCAGCCCCGCGGCCCGCCAGTCGACGGCGTGCAGCTCGGCGAGCGCGTCCACGAGCTCCTCGCCCACCCGGCGGCGGTCCGGCTCGTCGAGGAACGCGGGGAGGCGGTCGCGGACGACGACGCCGTCGACCTTCTCCATGACGTAGAAGGGCGCACCGATGATGGCCGGATCGGGGCAGGCGTGGATCGCTCGCGGGGCCCGCACGCCGGTCTCTCCCAGCGCCGAGAGCACCCGGTGCTCCCGCAGGACGTCGTGCGCGGTGGGCAGGAACGCCCCCCGTGGCGGGCGCCGGAGCACCCACTCGCGCCCCGACCGGCGCACGAAGAAGGTCTCGTTCGAGTGTCCGGCCCGGAGGCGCTCCACCTCGAACGGCCCGTCGCCGGGCAGCTTGTCGTCGAGGTACAGGCCGAGGGCCTCGGGATCGACGAGCGGCCGGGAGGCGTCCTCGTGCGGCGGCGTGACAGCCTCGGTCATCCTGCGATCCCCCGTAGGGTAAGGGAACGGACGTGGGTGCCCAGCCCTCCCCTCCGCGCGGCTGGCGCGCGATCCCTACCATCGCCGCCCGCACCGTCCGGGGCGCGATCGAGGACCGGGTCTTCGGCCTGGGCGG
Organism: Actinomycetota bacterium; assembly: GCA_036260395.1. GTDB lineage: Bacteria > Actinomycetota > UBA4738 > UBA4738 > CALAEC01 > DASZZY01. The sequence goes on along the minus strand of DASZZY010000050.1, from coordinate 3,280 downwards.
CGAGGTGGCCTTCTTCCTCCTCCTGTCGTTCCCCCCCGCGCTCCTGGCGGTGCTGGGCGGGATCGCCTACGTCGCGGAGCTCCTCGGGCCGCACGTCACCGAACGGATCCGGCAACAGGTCCTCGACGTGGGCGGCGCGTTCCTCACCGAACGGACGCGCGACGAGCTCCTCCGCCCGGCGCTCGACTCGATCCTGAGGGAGGCCCGGCCAGCGGTCGTCTCCCTGGGGATCGTCCTTACGCTGTGGTCGGCGTCGCGGGCCACGGGACGGACGATGGAGGCCGTGAACATCGCCTACGACGCCGAGGAGCTGCGCAGCGGCTGGCGGAGGCGCCTGCTGGCCCTGGCGCTCACGGTGGGCGGGATGCTGACGATCGTGGTCGTCGTGCCGGTCCTCGTCGCCGGGCCCGGGCTGCTGGAGGCCGTGGCCCGGCCCCTCGGGATCGGCGAGGCCCTCGGCGCCGCCTGGCGGTTCCTGTACTGGCCGATCGTGGCGCTGCTCGGGATCGGGCTGCTGGCCAGCTTCTTCCACTTCTCGACCCCGTGGCGGACGCCCTGGCGCCGCGACCTCCCGGGCGCGGCGCTGGCCGCGGTCGCGTGGATCCTGGGCGGCGTGGCGCTGCGCTTCTACGCTTCGCGGTTCGTGGAGGGCAGCGTGTTCGGGCCGCTGGCCGCGCCCGTGGTGTTCCTGCTGTGGCTGTACGTGCTCGCCGTGGCGGTCCTCCTCGGGGCCGAGCTCAACGCCGAGATCGAAAAGGCCTGGCCCACGTCGGAGGCGCTGCGGCACCGCCGCGAGGAACGGCGGCGGAGGGAGGACCGGGCCCGGGAGGAGGCCGCCGCGGACGGCGAGGTGCTCCAGGGGATGTGACGCGGCTCAGGCCAGGTCCCCGAGCGCTCTCCGGGTGCTCCCGGTCTCGGCCGCCGCCTTGAGGAGGGTGCGGGCGATCACCATGCGGTGGACCTCCGACGGGCCGTCGTAGATCCGGGCCGCCCGGGCGTCGCGGTAGAAGCGCTCCAGGGGGAGGTCGCCCGAGTAGCCGAGCGACCCGTGGATCTGGAGCGCCCGGTCGACGATGTCGCCCAGCGCCTCGGACACGAAGACCTTGACGAAGGCCACCTCCTGGCGGAAGTCGAGGCCCCGCTCGATCTTGTACGCGGCGTGGAGCACCATCAGCCGGGCGGCGTACAGCTGCATCCCGGAGTCGGCGAGCATCCACTGCACGGCCTGCTGCTCCGCCAGGCGCTTGCCGAACGCCTGGCGCTCCAGGGCCCGGCCCGCCGCCAGGTCGAGGGCTCGCTGGGCCACGCCGATCCACCGCATCGCGTGGGCCAGCCGGGCGGGGCCCAGGCGGGCCTGCGCCAGCGCCAGGCCCATCCCCCGCTCCCCCAGCATGGCCTCGGCCGGCACCCGGCAGCCGTCCAGGCGGACCTCGCAGTGGCCGCCGGGACCGTGGGTCCCCATCACGGGGATCTCCCGGACGACGTTCCAGCCCGGGGTCTCGGCATCGACCAGGAACAGCGAGTGCCGCGCGTACCGGCTGTCCGCATCGGGGTCGGTCACCGCCACGACGATCGCGAACGCCGCGCCGGCCGCCCCGCTGATGAACCACTTCTCGCCGTCGATCACCCAGCCGTCGCCGTCGGGGGCCGCCCGCGTGCGGAGCATCGTGGGGTCCGAGCCGGCGGCGCGCTCCGTCATCGCGAAGCACGAGCGGACCCGCCCGTCGGCCAGAGGCCTCAGGTAGCGCTCCTTCTGGTCGTCGGTCCCGGCGTGGACGAGGAGGTGCATGTTCCCCTCGTCCGGCGCCATGGCGTTGAGGGCCAGCGACGCCAGGTACGACCCGCCGCACTCCTGGGAGACGAGGGCCATCCCGAGCGGGCCGAGTCCCAGGCCCCCCCACTCCCGCGGGAGGTGCGGCGTCCACAGCCCGGCGGCGCGGGCCTCCTCGCGCAGCGGCGTCAGGACCTCCTCGAAGTTCTCCTCGGTGACGGCGGCCTCCTGGGGCAGCACCACGTCGCGGACGAACGCGGCCACCCGCGAGCGCACCTCCTCCAGGTCCGGAGGGATCGTGAAGTCGATCACGGCGCCATTGTCCCGGCCCCCGGGACTCGCCGCGACCGGGTCACCGGCGGCCCCGGGCCGCGGTGAACTCCCGGAGCACCGGCGGCAGGAGCGGCAGAGCGGTCCGTGACGCCGCCGAGGCGGCCGCCAGCGCGAACCGGGCCCGGACGCCGGCCCGGAGGCCGAACACGTCGGCGACGCGGCGCGGGAGCAGCGCCAGCGTCAGCTGGCGGACCGCCGCGGTGGGGACCCGGAGCGGGAGTGAGAGCGGGGGGCGGAGGACGGCGTGGGCCAGCCGGCGGGACTCGGGGGTGGCCCACAGCTCGGCGCCGGCCAGCATCCCGGCGAGGTAAGCGCGGAACGCTCTCAGGTCCCCGGGGATGACCTCGGCGGGGATCCCGAAGAGCTCCGCCGACGCCCGGCTTTCCTCGTAGTAGCGGCGCCACGCCGCCGCCGGCAGCGGCCGGACGAAGCGCTCGTAGACGGCCATCGTCGTGTCGATCAGCGTGGCGTTCACCCACAGCAGCAGCCGCGGGTCGTTGGCCGAGTAGGCCCCGGCCGCGGTGGCGCCGGTGACCCGGTCGTGGACGGCCCGGATCGCTCCCGTGGCCGCCCGGGCCTCGTCCTCGGTCCCGAACACTATGGCCAGCGTGAGGTCGATCGTCCGCCGGAGCCGCTCCAGGGCGCGGGCCGGGAAGTCGCTGTGCTCGGCGACCCCCGCGGCCACCAGCGGATGGGCCAGCTGCATGAGGAGCGCTCGCTGGCCACCGACCAGCAGGACCCGCTCCCGGTGCACCGTCGCCATCATCGACGCCGGCACGGGTGACGCTGGGGATGACACCGGGGCCAAGCGTACAGGCAGGACTTTCCTCCCCGCGGGAAGAATGAGACTCTGCGGGGACCCGCCCCCATGCCCGGAGGTCGTGTGGCAGTACGCGTCGCCCGCCGACGAACGCGTGACCGCCCCCGCGGTCGGGCGACGCCTGTGCGCGCTCCCCTCGCCGGCGCCGACGCCGCCACGTTCTCCCCCCGGCTGGCGTCGCGCCTGACCGTGGTCGGAGGCACGCTGGCGGTCCTGGGGGCCCTGGGCACGTGGATCCGGGCCACCGAGGTCCCGACCGAGGGCGCCATGCCGCAGGAGGTGGCCCGGGTGGTGGGCGTCACCGAGCCCGTCGGCTTGGGGCTGGCCGCGCTGGCGGCCGCGGGCGTGGGGGGGGG
>DASZZY010000049.1:0-3844 GCA_036260395.1 Actinomycetota bacterium | reverse complement strand
GGGTCTCCCTCCGCCACACCTCCGGCCCCGCGCTGGAGCGCACGGGCGACCTGGCCGCGATCCTCACGAACCTCGAGGCCGGCGAGGTGCTGTTCGTCGACGAGATCCACCGGATGCCCCGGCCCGTGGAGGAGGTGCTGTACCCGGCGCTGGAGGACTTCAAGCTCGACGTGGTGATCGGCAAGGGACCGTCGGCCCGCACGATCCGGCTCGACCTCCCGCGCTTCACGCTGGTGGGGGCCACCACGCGCATGGGGCTCATCACGTTGCCGCTCCGGGAGCGGTTCGGGTTCACGCCGCGGCTCGACTACTACGACCAGGACGAGCTGGCGCTCGTGGTCCGCCGCTCGGCGGGCATCCTCGAGGTCGAGGTTGACGAGGACGGCGCCGAGGAGATCTCCCGGCGTTCCCGCGGCACGCCCCGCATCGCGAACCGACTGCTCCGCCGGGTCCGTGACTACGCCCAGGTCCGCGGCGACGGCCGGGTCTCGCTCGAGGCGGCTGCCGACGCCCTGGCGCTGTTCGAGGTGGACGAGCGCGGGCTCGACCGGCTGGACCTCCAGATCCTCGCGGCGCTCGTCGAGCGGTTCGGGGGCGGGCCCGTGGGGCTGTCGACGCTCGCGGCGGCCGTGGGCGAGGACACCGGGACGATCGAGGACGTCTACGAGCCGTACCTCCTCCAGATCGGGCTCCTCCAGCGGACCCCGCGCGGCCGGGTGGCCACCGAGGCCGCCTACCGCCACCTCGGGATGGCCCCCGAGGGACGCCTGGTCTAGCCGCCTCGGCCTCGCGTTCGTGTCGGCGGTGGCTGCTACGGTTCGAGCGCTCCCCATGCGTTGCTGAGCAGGCGAACGGGGCACACAATGGCGTTGGACGAGGGATCTCGACACCGGCTCTACCGGCGGCTGCAGGAGGTCCTCGGCGACGAGGAGGCCACGACCCTGATGGAGCATCTCCCCCCGGGCGGTGCGAGCCGCGTGGCGACGAAGGAAGACCTCCAGACGCTCAAGCACGAGCTCCTGGCCGAGATCCACCGGACGGCCCGGAACCTGACGCTGTCGCTCACCACGATCGTGGCCGTCCTCAACGGGATCGTCTTCACGGCGCTCACGCTCGGAACGTAGGGCGGGACGCACCTGGCGCTGGTTCCCGGGCCGCTCGCTATCCTGGGTGACAGATGGACATGTCGGGTTTCGGCCGCGTGCTGTTGATCGTCGCAGTCGTGATCGCGGTGATCGGCGTGATCCTCATCCTGGCCGGCAAGGGGCTCATCCCCCGGCTTCCCGGCGACATCGCCATCGAGCGGAGGAACTTCCGGTTCTACTTTCCGCTGGGGACCTCGATCCTGGTGTCGCTCGTCCTGACGATCCTGCTGAACCTGTTCCTCCGGCGCTGAGTCAGCCGGCCGCCAGCCAGAAGATCAGTGCGTAGTGGCAGATGCTGCCGGCGAACACCATCACGTGCCACAGCTCGTGGTACCCGAACACCGCCGGCCTCAGCGTCGGCCGCCGGAGCAGGAACAGCACGGCGCCGACCGTGTAGAACAGGCCGCCCCCCAACAGCAGGAGCAGGCGAGGGCCCAGCGCGCCGAGGATCAGCGGGAACGTGAAGATCGCCACCCAGCCGAGGACGAGGTACAGCGTCTGCGGGACGGCTCGCAGCCGCGGCAGCGCTACGCGGACGGCGATCCCCAGCGCCGCGCCGCCCCACACCACGCCGAGCACGACCGTGGACCACGGAGCGGGAAGGACCAGCAGCGCGAACGGCGTGTAGGTCCCCGCGATCAGCACGAAGATCATCGAGTGGTCCAGCCGGCGCATCCGCTCGAGCGCCCGCGGAGACCACGGGATCCGGTGGAGCGCCGCGCTGGCCCCGTAGAGGCCCGACAGGCTGAGCGCGTAGATCGCGCTTCCCAGCCGGGCCGCGGCGTCCTGCGCCGCGGCCACGAGCGTCACGCCGGCGGGCAGCGAGAGCCAGAACGCCGCCTGGTGGAGGCGTCCGCGGAACCGCGGCTTCTCGAGCGTCTGCTCCATGAACCTACCGGCCGGTAACATACCACGGGCTGCCGCGGTTGGGACCGTTGCCGCACGGCGAGCGAACTCAATATCATTGGCACACGACCGGCGGCGGCCGAGCCGCCGTTTTTCATGACGGAGGACCGATGACCGCATCCCTCGTAGCCCAGCAGGGCGGCGGGAACTTCACGTTCCTGATCTCGCTCGTGCTCATGGTGGCGATCTTCTACTTCCTGCTGATCCGCCCCCAGCAGCGCCGCGCCCGGCAGCAGCGCGAGCTCGTCCAGAGCCTCGACGTCGGCGACGAGGTGGTGACGATCGGCGGCATGTTCGGGCGGATCATGGACGTGCAGGACGAGACGGTGACGCTCGACGTCGGGTCCGGCACGCGCATCCGCTTCCTGAAGCAGGCGGTGGCCCGGAAGTACGTCGAGGAGACGGAGGCCGCGCCGGGCGACGAGGAGGCGGGCGAGGGGTCGTGAAGGAAGAGGCAGGGCCGCGGCCCGTCGCGGCCTCCCTGACCCTCGACGACATCCGCGAGGACCGCGTGCTCTCCGCCTACATCACCCAGGCGGACCGGGTGATGGACGGCCTGGGGTTCACCGAGCACGGCTTCCGGCACGCCAACCTCAGCGGCCGGATCGCGTTCAACGTCCTGTCCCGCCTGGGCTACGACGAGCGGACCGCCCAGCTGGGGGCCATCGCGGGCTACCTCCACGACGTGGGCAACGCGGTCTCCCGGTGGGGCCACGGGCAGACCGGCGCGATGCTCGTCCACCAGATCCTGTCCGACCGCATGGAGCCCGCCGAGCTGGCCGTCCTGATGGGCGCCATCGGCGGCCACGAGGAGGAGTTCGGCATGATGGCCGGGACCGTTGCCGCCGCGGTGATCCTGGCCGACAAGGCCGACGTCCACCGGTCGCGCGTCCGGAAGGCCGAGCAGATCGACTTCGACATCCACGACCGCGTGAACTACGCGGCCGAACAGTCGTTCCTCCGCGTAGACTCGGAGGCGAAGCGGATCACCCTCGAGCTCACGATCGACACCGAGATCAGCCACGTGATGGAGTACTTCGAGATCTTCCTCGGCCGGATGGTCATGTGCCGCCGGGCCGCCGAGCAGCTGGACTGCCGGTTCCAGCTGGAGATCAACGGGGCCAAGCTGCTGTGAGGAAGCACGTCGTCTCGATCCTCTTCGTCCTGGCGCTGGTCGGCGCCTCGGTGACCGGGTTCCTGCTGTGGAACCTGCGGCCGATCCTCGGGCTCGACCTCGTCGGCGGCGTGTCGGTCATCCTCACGGCGCCCGAGGGGACGGAGTCCGACGTCCTGGAGCGCACGGTGGAGACGATCCGCCAGCGGGTCGACGCGGTCGGCGTGGCCGAGCCGGACATCACCCGCCAGGGCGAGCTGAACATCCAGGTCCAGATCCCCCGGTTCGGCGGGCAGAGCCAGGAGCGGCTCCTCGACCTGATCGGGAAGACCGCGCGCCTGGAATACCGGGAGGTGCTCCAGACCTATCAGCCCGGGACCCCCGACTACGAGCGGGCCGTCGAGGACCTCACCGAGGGGAGCCCGCAGAACCGGGAGGTCGTCTTCGCGGGGGCCGACGGCGAGCTTCCGACCGGCAACCAGGACGCGGACCCCCAGGAGCTGGCGCCCCTCTACCGCCTGGGGCCCGTGCTGCTGACCGGCGACGCCCTGGAGCGGGCCCAGGCAGCGTACAGCGACCCGGCCGCGGCCGGTGACCCGTCCCAGGCGGGCTGGCTGGTCCGGTTCTTCCTGACCGGCGAGGGCGGCGAGCGGTTCGCCGAGATCACCAGGGACCTGAT
>DASZZY010000048.1:0-3585 GCA_036260395.1 Actinomycetota bacterium | reverse complement strand
TGGTCTCGAGCACGGTGACGCCCGCCTCCTCCATGGCCCGGCGGAACCCGAGGTTGGCCATCACCGTGACCACCACCAGGTCCTTGGCCAGCCGGCCGTCCTCCTTCATGGCCAGCGCGCAGGCCGCGATCACCTGGTCGCCGTCGATCACGTTCCCGTCGGCGTCGGCGAACAGCGCCCGGTCCGCGTCGCCGTCGTGGGTCACGCCCGCGTCGGCCCCCAGGTCGCGGACCGCCCGGGCCACCACCTCGGGATACGTGGCCCCGCACCCCACGTTGATGTTCATCCCGTCGGGCTCGGCGTTCAGGACCTCGACGTCGGCGCCCAGGCGGCGGAGGACGTCGCGGGCCATCCGGAACGCCGCCCCGTGGGCGCAGTCGACCACCACCCGCATCCCGTCCAGCGGCGCCTCGGCGGCCTCGGCCACGTGCCGGACGTACCGCTCGCGGTGCTCGCGCTCGTCGATCACCCGGCCGATCCCCGGCCCCTCCGGCCGGGGCCCGTCGGCGTCGTGGACCAGCGACTCGATGCCGTCCTCGACCTCGTCGGGGAGCTTGCGGCCGTCCGAGGAGAAGAACTTGATGCCGTTGTCCTCGGGCGGGTTGTGGGAGGCGGAGATCACCGCGCCGGCCGTGGCCCCCAACGCCGTGGTGAGGTACGCGACCGCGGGGGTCGGGACCACGCCGACCCGGAGGACGTCGCCGCCGGCCGAGCAGATCCCCGCCGACAGCGCGGCCTGGAGCATCTCCCCGGAGGCGCGGGTGTCGCGCCCGACGACCACCCGGGGCTTGCCGCCGCCGGCCAGGGCGAGGGCCGCGGCCCGGCCGAGCGAGAACGCCAGCTCCGGCGTGAGGTCGCGGTTGGCCACCCCCCGGACGCCGTCGGTCCCGAACAGGCGAGGCACCGAGGCATCTTATCCGCCGGTCGGGGCGGGGTCCCGAGGAGCGCGCGGCTACCGCCGGAAGCGGAGGCGCCGACGGCCTGGATCGCTCCCGGGAGGCTCCGCCTCCGGCGAGCCCTCCGCGGGCTCCGCCGGCTGGCGCAGCGCCTCGCGGACGGCCTCCTCGGCCGCGGTGCGGACCGCCGACGCGGCCGCCTCGCGGGCGACCTCGGCCACGGAGGCGGCGGCCGCCTCGTGGACCGCCTCGCCGATCGTGTCCCGGAGCTGCTCGGGCAGCTCGCCGATCAGCGTCCGCAGCCGGCGGTCGATCGAGGCCTGGACCCGCCGGGCGACCTTGGCGGCCAGCTGCTCCTCGACCGCCCGCCCCAGGTCCTCCACGTGGCCCTCGAGGCGCTCGACCTCCTCCGCCAGGCGCGGGGCGGTCCGGGGCTTGCCCCACCCCTCGATCCGCTTCCGGAACGCCTCGATCTCCTTGCGCAACGCGGTGGTGGTCGCGGCCAGCTGGCGCTCGGCGTCGGTCCGGCGGGCGCGGCCACCCTGGGCCGGCTCCACCCGCGGGGGTAGCGAGCGCACCGCCTCCTCGACGGACCCCAGGCGCTCCTCGATCCCGGCCTCCGCGGAGGAGATCCGGTCGGTCAGGGTCTCGACCAGCTGTTCCTGGAGCCCCTCCACGAGGTGGGGCGCCATGGCGGCCACCTCGGCCGTGGTCGGCGCGGCGTCGCGCAGCTGGTCGACCGACTTCCGGACCTCCGCCAGGCCGTCGAGGACGACGTCCCAGCCGCCGCTGGAGTCGGCCAGGCCCCGCGAGACGTGCTGGTGCAGCTCGCGGGTGGCCCGCTGGATGGTCTCGGTGAGCCGGCCCTCGACGTCGGCCAGGCGGTCGGCGAGCAGCCCCGTGCCCTCGCCCCGAGGAGCGCCGGTCAGCCGCTGGAGCTCCACGCCCAGCCGGCGGATCGAGGAGGCCGCCGCCTCGGCCGCCCGGCGCTGGGCCTGGTCGACCTGCGCCGCCCGGGCCTCCAGTCGCACCTGGACCTGCTCGAGCCGGTCGGCCAGCGACGACAGCATGCGGTCGACGCCCTCGGGGTCGGACTCCCACAGGTCTGCCTGGCGGAGGCGGCTGATGGCCACCCCCACGCCCTCCCGGAGCGAGGTCAGCTCGTCGGCCGCGCCCGCCGCGGCGTCCCGCAGGCCGGCGAGGCTGGCCCGCCATTCGGCGGCCAGCTCGGCGATCTGGGGCTGTGTGCCCGAGGGGGTGAGCGACGGAGTCGGATCGGGCAGCTCGGGCTCCATGGGACGCCCTTTATCCCACACCAGCGGAGGGAACGGAAGCCCCGGGAGGGCCGCTCAGCGCTTGCTGTACTGGGGCGCCTTGCGGGCCTTCTTCAGCCCGTACTTGCGGCGCTCCTTCTCCCGCGCGTCGCGCGTGAGGAACCCCTCGCGCTTGAGCACGCCGCGCAGCGAGGCGTCCATCTCGACGAGGGCCCGGGCCACCCCGTGGCGGAGGGCGCCGGCCTGGCCGCTGCGCGCGGTGGCCACCATGCGCTGGGTCCGGGAGGGGAAGTAGACCTCCAGGGGCCGACCGTTGAGGTCGAACCGCCCGGTCCCCGGCGTGATCCGGACCCGGGCCACGGCCTCCTTCCGGCGGCCGGTGGCCCCGTTGGCGTTGGCGCGCTCCTGTGCCATCTAGGACCCCTCCCGTGCCGCGGCGCCCGCAGGGACCTCGCCGAGCCGGAGTGGGACCGGCCGCTGGGCCTGGTGGGGGTGGTCGGGGCCGCGGTACACCGAGAGCTTGCGGAACATCTGCCGCCCCAGGCGGTTCTTCGGAAGCATCCCCCGGATGGCCTGCTCCACCACCCGCTCGGGCCGCTCCCGCACCATCCGCTCGAACGGGACCTCGCGGAGGCCGCCGGGGTAGCCGGAGTGCCGGTGGTACAGCTTCTTCCCGGGCTTGTCGCCGCTCAGGCGGATCCCCCCGGCGTTCACCACGATCACGTGGTCGCCGGTGTCGAGGTGCGGCGCGAACGTCGGCTTGTGCTTGCCGCGCAGGATGGCGGCCACCTCGGAGGCCAGCCGGCCCAGCACCTGGCCGTCCGCGTCAACGACGTACCAGGCGCGCGAGATCTCCTTGGCCTTGGGGCTGTAGGTCTTCATGGGAACCAACATAGGGTACACGACCCGGTCCCCCGCCGGCCGCGCCCGTGGCCGGTGCTACGGCTCGAAGATCGAGTCCCAGCGGCGCTCAGGCAGGACGGATCGACGCCTTCAGCCGCGAGACCCGTAGACCACCCGGACCAGCGTGAGCCCGTGCGCCGGGGCCACCGGGCCCGCCGCCGCCCTCGAGCGCGCCGCGAGGACGTCCGGCATCGACCCGGCGTCCATCTTCCCCTCGCCCACGGCCACCAGCGTCCCCACCAGGCTCCTGACCATCTGGTGGAGGAACGACGGCGCCCGGGCCCGGACCTCGAGCAGCTGGCCCACGGCCCGGACGGTCAGCCGATCGAGGTCCCGGACCGGCGACGTGGGGCCCGAGCGGCTGAACGACGTGAAGTCGTGCCGCCCTTCCAGCAGGCGCGCGGCCCGGCGCATGGCTCCCACCGCGTACCGCCCCGGGCGGTGCCACTCGAACCGGGCCGTGAACGGGTCCGGCAGGGCCGCGGCGCGGATCCGGTAGAGGTACTCCCGGG
>DASZZY010000047.1:0-15692 GCA_036260395.1 Actinomycetota bacterium | reverse complement strand
GGCCCACAGCCGCCGGCCCGGGGCCCAACCTCCCACCGTGGAGAGCGGGGTCGGAAGCGGTCCGGACTGATCGGGGGGCAGATGGCGACCTTTGACGGCATCGTGATCGGCGGTGGGCACAACGGGCTGACGTGTGCGGCGTACCTGGCCCGCGCCGGCCTTCGGATCGCCGTGGTGGAGGCGAACCCGAAGATCGGGGGCGGCTCGATCACCGAAGAGGTCACCCTCCCGGGGTTCAAGCACAACCTCCACTCGAACTTCCACCTGTTCACGGACGGCCCGATCGTCAGCGACCTGGAGCTCGACCGGTACGGCCTGGAATACATCTATCCGGAGGTCCAGGACGGCATGGCGTTCCGGGACGGGACCGCGCTGTGCATCTACCGGGACCCCGAGCGGACGGCGGAGTCCTTCGCCCGGTTCTCCAAGAACGACGCCGAACGGTGGCGCGAGCTCCACGACAACTTCGCCGTCAGGGGGCGGGAGTTCGTGCTCCAGACCCTCTACTCCCCGCCGATCAGCCCGCCCGACCTCGCGGAGCGGGTGACCGGTCCCCTGGGCCGGGACATGCTCTCGTACGCGCAGCTCTCCCTGTACGAGGCCGTGGACCGGAACTTCGAGGAAGAGCACATCCGGTGCCTGTTCAAGACGTTCCTGCACTCCATCTCACTGATGAACCTCCCGAACCTCGGCTCGTTCTTCCCTCGGCTGGTGTCGCGCCTGGTCACGTTCGCCCTCCCCAAGGGAGGGGCGGAAGCCCTCCCCCGAGCCCTCGGCCGGGTGATCGAGGAGGCCGGCGGCACGGTGCTCACCGGGCGGCGGGTGGAGGAGGTCCTGGTCGAGGGCGGGCGAGCCCGGGGGGTCCGGGTGGCGGGCGGCGACGTCCTCCGCGCGGACCGGTTCGTGGCCAGCGGCGTCGACGCGGTCCAGACGGTCGACATGGCGGGGCCGGAGCACTTCGGGGACGAGGTCGCCGAGCGGGTGGCGAACCTCCAGTGGGCCAAGCACAGCCTGGTGACGATCCACGTGGCGCTCAACGAGCCGCCCCGGTACCGGGCCGCCGAGTTCGACCCCGACATCGACCGGGCCTACAACATCGCGTTCGGGCTGGGCGACAGCGAGGAGCTGGCCCGGATGTTCGAGGACTTCATCGACCAGGAGCGGCTCCCGGATCGCCTCCACGGCAACGGCGCGTGCAACACGCTGTTCGACCCCTCGTATGCGCCGGCCGGCAAGCACGCGGCGTTCTGGTGGCCGTTCGCGCCGTACCGGCTCGACGGCGATCCGGAGTCGTGGGACCGGCGGCGTGACGAGATCACCCGCGAGCTCCTGAGCCAGTGGCGCGAGTTCGCCCCGAACATGACCGACGACAACGTCCTGGGGACGTACCTGTTCACGCCGCTGGACATCGAGCGAAGCTGCATCAACATGCGGCACGGCAGCCACCACGGCATCGCTTACCTGCCCACCCAGCTCGGGGTGAACCGTCCGGTCCCGGAGATGTCCGGGTACCGGACCCCCGTGGAGGGCCTCTACCTGTGCGGGTTCACCAGCCACTCGGGAGGCGCCATCACCGGGAGCCCCGGCTACAACTGCGCCAACGTCATCGCCGACGACCTCGAGGTCGACCGGTGGTGGACCCGGGTCCCGGAGCCCTCGTGGGCCGAATGACCGGCCGGGGGCAGGTCCCTCCTCGGCAGCGGGGGGAGCCACCGTGAACGAGATGAAGGCAGCGGTGCTCGACGAGTTCGGGGGGCGACTCCGTATGGAGCGCCGGCCGGTCCCCCGGCCGGGCCCCGGCGAGGCGCTGATCCGGGTGCTCTCGTGTGGCACCGGGTTGACGATCGAGTGGGCCCGGATCGGGCGTCTCGGAGGCTCGGTCCCCCGGGTGCTCGGGCACGAATACACCGGGACGGTGGTGGAGGTCGGGCCCGGCGTGGAGGGGTGGCGGGACGGCGACGTCGTCACCGGGTCGTTCTATCGCTTCTGCGGACATTGCCGGATGTGCTCCGGCGGACGGGAGACCCTGTGCCTCAACTTCGAGGGGTACATCGGAATCCACGTCGACGGGGCATTCGCCGAGTACGTCGTGGTCCCCGCCCGGAACCTCGTGCCGGTCCCCGAGGACGTTCCCGTCCGCGAGGCGGGCATCATCGCCGACGCGGTGGCGACGCCGCTCCACGTGGCCAGCCGGCGGGCCATGATCGGTCCGGGCGACCGCGTCGCCGTGATCGGTGCCGGAGGCGGCGTGGGCGTCCACATGGCCCAGGTGGCCAGGGCCTTCGGTGGGATCGTGGCGGCGGTGGACCGGGACCCTGAGAAGCTGAAGCGGCTGAGGGAGCTGGACTTCGATGCCGTGGTCGACGCCTCGGCGGAGACCTGGCCGGCGGATGTCGCGGACGCGTTCGGCTCCCCTCCCGATGTGGTGATCGACATGGTCGGGTCGACCGAGACGCTAGCAGCGGCCTGGGCGTCGCTCGGCGTCGGGGGCAGATTCGTCTCGGTCGCCGCCACGCCGAGCGTGACCATGCCGGTCGAGCCGCTCCAGCTCGTGATGAAGGAGATCGTCGTGACCGGGACCCGGTACGCGTCGCGCGCCGAGATCGCCGCCTCCCTGGACCTGGTTCGTTCGGGCGCGGTCCGGTGTGTGATCGGCGCCCGCTATCCGCTGGACCGGGTCCAGGAGGCCATGGACGCCATCGCCGCCAACGAGGTCTTCGGCCGGGTGCTCATCGACGTGGCCGAAGACGGCGCCTGACCGCCCGAGACGGTCGCGGCGCTCGGGCTCAGGCCGTCACGGCCACGGCCTCTACCTCGATCAGCCACTCGTCCCGCACCAGGCGCTGGATCCCCACGAACGTCGACGCGGGCGGGGCCTCGAAGGCCAGGACCTCGTCGCGGGCGGCGATGATCCCGTCGCGCTGCGCGGGCTGGTAGTCGACGACGAAGATCGTGATCTTGACCACGTCGGAGGGGGACGCCCCCACCGCCTCGAGCCCGGCCCGGATGTTGCGGAAGCACTGTCGGGCCTGGGCCACGACGTCACCCGGGCCCACCAGCGTCCCGTCCGGGGCGTGCGGGACCTGCCCGGCCAGGAAGATGATCCTGCGCCCCTCGGCCACCACCACGTGGCTGTACCCGGTGGGAGGCGCCACGGTCTCGGGGTTCACGCGGCGGATGCCCGTCACCGTGCTACCTCCCTCAGCGGCCATCCACCCGCAGGATGGCCTTGCCGTTGACCCGCCGGTCGCGGAGCGCGTGGAGCGCCGGGGCCGGGTCGCGCCACGACCCCTGGAACCCGATCTCCGCGCGGAGCCGGCCCGATGCCAGCAGCGTGACCAGGCGGGCCAGGTCCGCGGCGAACGGCGGAGGCTCCCCGCTCTCGTAGATGCGGAACGCGTGGACGCGGGCCAGTCCCCGGACCGCCTCGAACCGGATCTCGGTGGGCTCCTTCGAGGAGTTCCCGAACAGCACCAGGACCCCCTCCTCGGAGAGCCGCTCGACGGCCGCCGACAGCGACGGTCCCCCGGCGGACTCCAGGATGAGGTCGAACGGCCCGGCGGCCGAGTCGACCTCATGCACGACCTCGGCCGCGCCCAGGTCCTCCAGCCCGGACGCCCGCTCGGCGTTCCGGGCGACCGCCACGACCTCGGCGCCGAGCATGGCCGCGATCTGGACGGCGAAGCGCCCGACGCCGCCGGCGGCCCCCGTGATCAGCACCCGGTGGCCGAGCAGGTGGCCGCCGATCCGGAGCGTGCGCAGGGCGGTCAGGCCGGCGACCGGGAGCGTGGCCGCCGCCTCGACGGGCACCGTCTCGGGCAGCGCCACCACCCGGCCGGTGCGGGCCGCCACCCGCTCGGCCCACCCGGCCTGGTCGACCCACGCCACCACCGCCGTCCCCTCGGGTGGCCCACTCCCGTCCGCGGCGGGACGGAGGATCACGCCGCCGACGTCCTGGCCGGGCCGCCACCCATCGGGCCGGATCCCGAGCAGCGTCAGCTCTCCGCGGTTCACGGAGACCGCCCCGACCGCCACGATGGCCTCGTCCGGCGCGGGCTCCGGCTCGGGGACCTCTCGGAGGGCGACCCCGGCCTGCGCATCGCCGCTCCTCACCAATGCGAGCATCGCGATCCTCCTCGTCGGCTCGCGGCCCCGCCCCCCGGCCGCCGGCGGCCCGAACGCGACCCGGGAGCCGGGCGGGCTCCGCTCAGCCGAACCGGAAGACGGCCCGGCCGATGACCGAGCCCTCCCGAAGCAGGTCGAGCCCCTCGTTGATCTGGTCGAGCTCGAGCTCCTGGCCGATGATCGGGCGGATCCGCCCCTCGCCCACGAGCTGGGTCGCCTCCTGGAGGTCCCGCCGGGTCGAGCCTCGTGAGCCCATGATGGCCACCTCGTCGTAGACCATCCTCATGGTGGGGGCCACGACCTCGGGGACCACGTAGCCGACCACCACGACCCTACCGCCCTTCCGGGAGGACAGGACGGCCTGCTCGACGGACCCCTCGATCCCCACGAAGTCGAAGAAGGCGTGGACGCCGAGGCCGTCGGTCCGCTCCCGGATCTGCTCGGAGATCGGTCCGTCTCGGGGGTCGATCGACCACGTGGCCCCCAGCTCCTCCGCCAGCTCCCGGCGCTCGGGCGTCCTGGCGATGGCGATGGACCGAGCGCCGACCAGCCGGGCCACCTGGACGGCGACCAGCCCGAGCCCGCCGAGCCCGTAGACGGCCACGGTCTGCGCGGGACGGACCTGAGCTCTGGTGACCACGGCGTGATAGGGCGAGCCGACGGCGTCGGGGATCACGGCCGCCTCGGCGAACGAGACGGAGTCCGCGATCGGCACGAGGTTCTCCGCGGGGACCCGGACGTAATCCGCCAGCCCCCCGTCCCACTCCAGGCCCAGCCGCCGGAGTCGCGCGCAGTGATCGAACTCCCCGACCCGGCAGTACGCGCACACGCCGCACGTGACGTCGAGGCTCACGGTGACGCGGTCCCCTTCCCGGAAGGCCTCGACCCCGGCGCCGACCGCGGCCACCTCGCCGGCCACCTCGTGCCCCAGGACCCGGGGCGTCTCCACCGTGGGGATGACCCCGTCGATCACCTTCAGGTCGGTCCGGCAGATGCCCGCCGCCCGCGTCCGGACGACGACCTCCCGGGGGCCGGGCTCGGGCTCCGCCACGTCGGTGCGGAGGTGAACCGGCTGCTTGAACTCCTCGAGGACGGCGGCTCTCATCGATGCTCCTAGTACTCGTTGGCGATCAACAGGTCTTCGGCGGGGAAGAGCGTGAGGACCTCGCACCCGTCGGGGGTCACGACCACCTCCTCCTCGATGCGGGCGGCGGACCGGCCGTCCCGGGCCGGGGCCCACGTCTCCAGGGCGAACACCATGCCCTCCTCGATGGGCTCCGGATGGCTCACGGAGTTGAGGCGACTGATGATCGGGCGCTCGTGGAGGTTCAGGCCGAGGCCGTGCCCGAACTCCAGGGCGAACGCCTCCATCTCGCCGTCGAACCCGATGTCCTCGGCCGTCGGCCACACCTCGGCGATGTCCGCGGTGGTGACCCCCGGCTTCACCATGTCGATGGCCGCGTCGACCCATTCACGACACCGCTTGTAGGCGTCCCGCTGGGCCTCCGTCGCCCGGCCGACGTTCAGCGTCCGGTAGTAGCAGGTCCGGTACCCGTTGTAGGAGTGCATGATGTCGAAGAACACCTGGTCCCCCGGGCGCAGCAGGCGGTCGGAGAAGTCGTGGGGATGGGGGTTGGTCCGCTCGCCCGAGACGGCGTTGATGGCCTCGACGTCCTCCGAGCCCATCCGATAGAGCATCTCGTTCGCCTTGGCCACGATCTCGTTCTCGCGGATCCCCGGCCGCATCTCCTCGAAGATCATCTGGTAGACGCCGTCGACCATCGACGCCGCCTGGGTGAGGAGCGTGATCTCGTCCTCGGACTTCACCCGCCGGGCCTCGAGCATGGCCTGCTGGCCGTCCCGGACGTCGACCCCCTGCTCCTTGAGGGCCGCCAGCATCGGGAGCTCGGCGACGTCCATGCCGAGCGGCATGTCGTGGACGCCCTGCTCGCGCAGGAGCGACGCCACCTCCTTGGCCGCGTTGTCGAACAGCCCCACCTCCGGCGGGACCGCCCCCCGGAGGCCGGTGAGGCCGGCGCGGGAGTTCTCGGGACGGAGCCACGGCGAGAACATCCGGTGGGACTTCGCCGCCGAGCCGAAGTCCCACAGGATCGGCTCGCCGGTGCGCGTGATGAGCGCGTAGCGCGCGAACTTGTCCCGCGTCCACTCGCCGATCTTGGTGGCCGTCACGTAGCGGATGTTGTTGTTGTCGAACAGGAGGAGGGCCCCCAGGTCCGTGTCCTCGAACGCCTGCCGGACCCGCGAAAGCCGGTACTCCCGCAGCCGATCGAAGTCGACCCGGGTCTCGTAGTCGATGCTCATCGCTCCCGGCGCCCGCAGGGTGACGGTCCTGATCCTGTCGTCGCTCTTGAGCGTCATGCCCGCTCCTCTCCTCGACCGGTCGGCCGGAGCGGCCGCCTGGACCGATACTCGCGGCTCAACGATAGCCTCCGAGCGCCTGCTCCAGGAACCGCAGGTCGTAGAGCCCTCCGCCGGGGGCCGCCAGGGCGTCCAGGTCGGGATCGGTCTCGAATCCGTCGAACTCGCGGCGGAGCTCCAGGACGTTGCGGATCCCGGCGCCGTCGATGCCCAGGTCGCGGATCACCCCGACGCCCTCACGGAGCTGCACCTCGTACAGCTGAGCGGCCAAGGCGCGGTCCGTGTTCGGAAGGCCGGCCAGCATGTCGATGGCCTCGTCGCGGTTCGAGGGATCGAAGCACCAGCGGGTCGCGGCGTGCGAGGCGCGGATGAACCGGATCACCTCGTCCCCGTGGGCTTCCAGCCACTGGTCCTTGGCGCACGCCATCACGCCCAGGTAGGGCGACGCGATGTCGTAGACCGATCCCACGATGCGGTAGCCCTGGCCGACGGCACGGGTCTCGAAGCCGCCGCTCAAGAGCGTGCCGTCGAACTCCCCGGCCAGCAGGGCCGTGTAGCGATCGGCGACGCCGCCGGTGGGGACGACGTCGTAGTCGACGTCTCGCTCCAGGCCGGCGCGGCGGAGGATCTTGTACAGCACGTAGGCGAACCCCGAGAAGGGAGCGTCCACGGAGACCGTCCTGCCCTTCAGCTGGGCGGGCTCCTCGATCTCCGGACCGACCACCAGCGTCAGATTCATTCCGTCGTCCATCCCCATGAACCCCACGGACGGGACCCGATCTCCGAGGGGGTTCCCCTCGTTCAGGCGGTAGTTGGCGACGTTGTCGGGCGAGGTCTGGACGATGTCGTAGCGGTCGTCCCGGAGCGACTCGAACTGCTGGATCGACGACGTGACCCTCTGGTAGTCGACCTCCAGTCCTTCCGCCTCGTACGAGCGGAGTGCCTGGGCCGCCATCATGGGCAGGGACTGGTAGAAGACCCCCATCCGGATCGACGTCATGCCGGTTCCGCTGCCTCCTCCGATGAACGGGTGTCGGCCCAACGCTGGCGAGACCCTCGCCGGGCGCTGGCCGGCGCCTCGCCGCTTGTTCAACGCTGCTACATGCCCTTCACGAGTATTATCCGGGCCGCGACGGGGTGTCAATCCGGTCGCACCCGGGCCCCCGGGCCGCACGGCCGTCACTCGTCGAGCCGGAGGGCGGCCCGCTCCGCCAGCACGCGTCCGATCGCCAGCGACGCCGTGGCGGCTGGAGAGGGCGCGTTCCGGACGTGGATTATGCGGTCCGTCTCCTGGAGCACGAAGTCGTCGACCAGCCTCCCTCGACCGTCCACGGCCTGGGCTCGGATCCCCGACGGCCCCGGGAGCAGGTCGACGGCCTCGACCGCCGGGATGTACCGGCGACAGGCTCGAGCGAACATCGCGGGCGAGCGGTCGCGCACCAGCTCCCCTACC
Organism: Actinomycetota bacterium; assembly: GCA_036260395.1. Lineage (GTDB taxonomy): Bacteria > Actinomycetota > UBA4738 > UBA4738 > CALAEC01 > DASZZY01. Next base: position 7,735 of record DASZZY010000047.1, on the reverse strand, counting down.
GCCACGGGCACATGCCTGGCCACCAACCGGAGGAACCCGGGATACGCGAGGGTCTCGGCGACGTCGCGGACGCCGACCCGGGACCGCGCGTACGCCTCGCGGCCCAGCGCCAGGACCGCGTTCGGGCCCATCCACACCTCGCTCCCCCGCCGGGTGAAGTGGACGCCCAGGAACGGGAACCGCGGATCGGGGACCGGATACACGAGCCCGCGGACGTTCCACCCGGCGGCCGGGTGCCTCCGGTGGTAGCTGCCCCTGAACGGCACGATCCGGAGCCCCCCTCGGGTCCCGGTCATCTCCGCGAGCCGATCCGACTGGAGGCCCGCGCAGGCCACGACGACTCGGGCGGCCACCTCGCCCGCCTCCGTGACGACGATCTGGCCCGTCCGGAGGCCGGCGATCCGTCGGACGCGGTGGCCCAGCAGGACCTCTCCCGCCCGCTGCTGGACCTCGCGTGCGAGCGCCCGGGCCACGGCCGGGAAGTCGACGACCCCGGTCTCCGGCACGTACAGCGCCCGGATCCCGGTGACGTCCGGCTCGCGTTCGCGGATCTCCGAAGGCCCGAGCTCGCGGAGGCCCGCCAGGCCGTTCCGGACCCCCCGCCGGTGGAGCTCCGCGAGGGCGGGCAGCTCCTTCTCCTCCGCCGCCACGATCAGCTTGCCCGGGCGGGCGAACGGGATGTCGTGGCGCCGGGCGAAGGCCTCCAGCGCCGACCGACCCTCGCGGCACAGCAGCGCCCGCCACGAGCCCGGCCGGTAGTAGATGCCGGCATGGACGACCCCCGAGTTGCGGCCACTCTGGTGGACGGCCACCTGGCGTTCCTTCTCCACCACCGCCACCCGGGTCCGGGGACGCATCTCCAGGAGGCGGTACGCCGTGGACAGGCCGACCAGACCGCCGCCGATCACCACTACGTCGAAGGCTCCGGTCACGTCGCTCCCGGGGTCGGGCTCGGCGGGCCGAGCCGAACGCCAGGATATCCGTCGGCGGGGCCGATCCGTCCGTCGGACGCCCCGCAGTGCGCTTGACGTTCCACGGCGCCGTGCGCTAAGCATCACTAAGCACCGCCTCCCTCGCCGGCGGCCTCGACACGTGCCGCGGACGACCCCGGGAGGCAGCGTCGACGGATCGGAGGGGCCCATGAAACGGGAAGTCGAGTTCCGGAGCGAGAACCCCGACGAGATGATCCGGGCCGATCTCTATACCCCCGACCAGGGGGAGGGACCGTGGCCGGTGGTGGTCATGGGCGGTGGCTGGTGCTACGTGAAAGAGCTGATCATGCCGGAGTACGCCCAGTACTTCCTCCAGGAGGGCGTGGCCGCCCTGATCTTCGATTATCGCCACCTGGGGGCCAGTGACGGCGAGCCCCGGCAGCACCTGGACCCGTGGAAGCAGATCTCCGACTACCGCAGCGCGGTCGATGCCGTCAGCTACCTGGACGAGTACGAGGGCATCCTCGATCCCGACCGGATCGCGGTGTGGGGCATCTCCTACAGCGGCGGGCACGTCCTGGCGGTCGGAGCCCTGGACTGGCGCGTCAAGTGCATCATCTCCCAGATCCCGGTCATCGAGGGCTGGTACAACTCGATGCGGGCCCACGGCTCCGTGGGGTTCCGAGAGCTCACCGCGCTCATCCACGAGGAGCGCCGCAACCGCTACCTGACGGGGAAGCACGGGACGATCCCCCACTCCGGCGACCCCAAGACCGAGGTCGTCACCTGGCCTCACCCGGAGACCAAGCCCGTGTTCATGAAGATCAAGGAGACGACCGCGCCACGCCACGAGCACTACAGCACGATCGCGTCGACCGAGCTGGTGTGGTCGTACGACGTCCGCCCGTTCCTCCCGCGCATCCTGGACACGCCCACGCTGATGATCGTGGCCGAGGGCGACGACCTCACGATGTGGGAGCGGGAGATCCCGGCCTTCGGCCAGATCGCCACGGCGAAGAAGAGGCTCTTCGTTCAGCAGCAGAGCACCCACATGAGCATGTACAGCAACATGTCCCATCTCGAGGTCGCCGCCCGGGAGGCCGCCGACTGGCTCCGCCAGTGGCTGGTGGAGCCCTACGGGTAAGGGTCCCCGGCGTCGGCGGCCGTCGGACGAAGGGAGGCTCCATGGATCTGGGGTTGAAGGGTCGCACCGCCGCGGTCATCGGCGGGACCACCGGGATCGGCAAGGCGATCGCGGTGGGGCTGGCCGAGGAAGGGACGAATCTGTTCCTGATGGCCCGCGACCAGGAGAACCTCGAGCAAGCCGCCAAGGAGATCCGCGAGCGCTCCGCGGTGGAGGTCGAGACCCGGTCGACCGATAGCACCGATCGCCAGTCGGTGGACGCGGCGGCGGCGGCCGCGGCCGAGCGCTTCGGCACCGTACACATCCTCGTGTTCAGCGCCGGCCATCGGATGCGCCGGTTGGACCGGCAGATCCTGTGGGAGGACGAGGACTGGATCGCCGACGTCGACATCAAGACCTTCGGGATGCTCCGCACGGTGCGGGCGTTTCTGCCGCACATCGCCACCGACGGTACCGGCCGGATCCTGATCGTCGGCGGGATGGCCGGGACCATCGTGTGGCACGGGGCGATGACGCACGGGCTGAACAACGCCGCGGTGGAGCACCTCGCGCGGTACCTGGCCGCCGACCTGGCCGAGTCCGGCGTCACCGTGAACACCCTGGTCCCCGGGCTGGTGGGCGTGGAGTGGCGCCACGGGTGGGCCCAGATGATGGCCGAGAAGAGCTCCAAGGGGGTCGACGAGTTCCTGGCGGACTACAGCCGCTCGCTCGGCATCCTCGCCGGCCGGTGGGCCGAGCCGGAGGAGGTCGCGCACGTCGCCGTGTTCCTGGCCTCGGACCGCGCGCGGTACGTCAACGGGGCCAGCCTGGTGATCGCGGGGGGCCAGTCGGTCAACGCGCGCTGAGCGGGCATGGCGGAGAAGGGAGCGGTCGTCGTCGTCGGAGGGACCTCCGGCGCCGGGCGCGGGATCGCCCAGCACTACGCGGACCGGGACCGTGACGTGGTCGTCACCGGCCGGGACGCCGACCGAGCTGGGGCCGCGGCCCGGGAGATCGGCGGGCGGACGGTGGGCCTCGGATTCGACCTCGCCGAGCCCGAAGGGATCGCAGCGGCGCTGGCCGGCCTGGAGCGGGTGCACGACCTGGTCCTGGCGGCCATCGAGCGCGACTACAACACCGTGGCCGACTACGACGTGGCCCGGGCCCGTCGCCTGATCACGCTGAAGCTCGTCGGGTACACCGAGGTGGTCCACGTGCTCGCGCCGCGCCTCGACCCGGACGGCTGCGTCGTCCTGTTCGGTGGGCTGGCCAAGGACCGGCCCTACCCAGGGTCCACGACGGTCACCACCGTGAACGACGGGATCTCGGGGCTGACGCGGACGCTGGCGCGCGAGCTCGCACCGGTCCGGGTGAACGCCATCCACCCCGGCGTCCAGGGCGACAGCCCCCACTGGACCGACAAGCCACCGGAGGTCCTGGAAGGCCTTCGGTCCCGGACGCCACTGGGGCGGCTGGTCACGACGGACGAGGTGGTCTCGGCGACCGTGTTCCTCATCGACCACCCGTCGGTGAACGGGATCGACCTGAACGTCGACGGGGGCTGGCTGATCACCTGAGCGGTTCCTTAGCCGGGAACCGCGGCCACGGCGGTCAGCTCGAGGACCAGCCGGGCATCGGTGGCCAGCCGGGTGACCTCGACCGTCGTGGACGTCGCCCGGCGGGTCATCCGCGCGGCCAGCACGGCGTTGATGGCGTCCTGGTTCCGGTCGATGTCGACGATGAACCGGAACAGCTGCACGAGGTCGTCGAGGCTGGCGCCGGCCGCCGAGAGCACCTCCTCCAGGTGGTCGAGGGCCATCGACGCCTGCTCACCGGCATCGCCCGGGATCGAGGTGAACTCCTCGGGCCGGTGGGGATGCGAGTGATAGACGGGCGCCGCCGTCACGCCAGCCACGAAGATCAGGGAGCCGCCGTGGACCTTGAGGGCCGGCGTGTACGGCATGTTCCATCTCGGGTCGTTGCCCTGGGTATGGACCTCCTCGATCCCGAACATCGCGCGCGGCCTCCTTCCCGACGGCCCGGCGGGCCGCTTCGCTCACACGCCGAGGCAGGCCCGCCGTACGTCCTCGTTGTCGAGCAGCTCGTCCGGCGAGCCCTCCAGGACGATGCGCCCCTCCTGGATCAGGTATCCGCGGTTCGAGAGCTCCAGGGCACGCGACACGTTCTGCTCCACGAGGCACACGGAGACGCCGGCCCGGTTGATCTCGGCGATGACCTCGAAGATGGTGTCCACCAGCAGCGGCGACAGGCCCAGCGACGGCTCATCGAGGAGCAGCAGCTTGGGATCCGCCATCAGTGCCCGGCCGATGGCCAGCATCTGCTGCTCGCCGCCGCTCAGCGTCCCCGCCTGCTGGCCGGCTCGCTCCTTCAGGATCGGGAACAGCGTGTGGATCCACGCCAACCGCTCCCCGCGGCGCTCCCGAGCGTCCCGCCGGTAGGTCCCGAGGTCCAGGTTGTCCTGGACCGTCATCGCCGGGAAGATCCGCCGTCCTTCGGGGACGATGGCCACCCCGTGGTCGCAGACCCGGTGCGGAGGCAGCCGGGCGAGATCGCTGCCGTTGATCACGATCTCTCCGGCGCGGGCCGGCAGGAGGCCGGCCACGGTGTTGACCAGCGTGGACTTCCCGGCGCCGTTGGACCCGACGATGCTGAGGATCTCGCCGTCCCCGACACTCAGCGTGACGTCGACCAGGGCCGGCGCCTCGCCGTAGAAGACGTTCAGGCCGCGAACCTCAAGCATGTTCCTTCCCCAGGTAGGCCTTGACCACCTCCGGGTCCCGCATGACCTCTCCGGGCGGGCCTTCCGCCAGCAGCCGCCCCGAGTTCAGGACGATCATGCGGGACGCCAGCTCGGTCACCACACGCATCAGGTGCTCCACCACCACGAGCGTCACCCCCGAGCCATGGATCTTCCTGATCATCTCCACCGACTCGTCGATCTCGCCGGCGTTCAGTCCCGAGAGAACCTCGTCGAGCATCAGCAGCTTCGGCTCCGTGGCCAGGGCCCGGGCCAGCTCCAGGAACTTCCGCTGGTGGAGGTTGATCTGCGAGGGAACGGAATGGGCGACCCGCGACAGGCCCGTGAACTCCAGGTACGTCCTGGCGGCATCCATGGCATCCGAGAGCCCCAGCCCCTTCGAGCGGAACATGCAGGCGAAGGCCACGTTCTCCTGCACGGTCATGCTCTCGAACGGGCGCGGGATCTGGTAGGTCCGGGCCAGTCCGAGTCCCGACACCGCGTGCGGCGGCTCGCCGGTGATGTCGGATCCCTCGAAGCGGACCCGTCCCCCACTCGGGACGAACATCCCGGTCAGGACGTTGATCAGCGTGGACTTCCCGGACCCGTTGGGCCCCACCAGCCCCACGATCTCGCCCCGGCCGATGGACAGCGTCACCCCATCGAGGGCGTGAACCCCGCTGAACTCCATCCGGATGTCCTGGGTCTCGAGGATCGCGGTCACAGGTCCGTCGGGGTGCGCCGCTCCGGGCGTGCCCCGGATATCGGAGACGCTACTCACGTCCGCATCTCCTTCTCCTTCTCCTTGACGACCGCCGCCGGCTCGGGGATCGGCGCCAGCCCGCCCCTGGCCGGCGGCGCCGGTCGGACCCACGGGACCCGGGACAGCAACCGGGTGGGGACGACCAGCACGATGAACACGGCCAGCATGGCCCACACGAGCTTGGTGAGGACCGTCCCCCCGAGGTCGAACAGGAGCTGCACGAGCAGCGCCAGCCCGAAGATCAGCAGCGTCAGCCGGAGCCGCGACCGGATCCGGAGATACAGTCCCTCCGGCATGAACAGGATCGACAGGATCAGCACGGCGCCCAGGAGGATCTGGCTGAGGTCCCCGTAGCCCAGCCCCGCCAGCCGATCCTGGACGGTGAACACGACGGCGGCCCCGATCACCGGTCCCAGCCAGTGCTGGCGACCGCCGAGCGTGCTCATGAGAATCACGAACAGCGGGATCGAGAAGCTGAACGTCTCCTCGATCGTGACGTAGCTGATCTGCAGGGAGTGGATGGCTCCGGCCGCCCCGGCCAGCAGCCCGGACAGCCCGAGGACGATCATCTTGTACCGGAACGTCGGAGCCCCCAGCGCCTCGGCCACGTCCTCGTCGTCGTGGATGGCGAACAGCCCCCGTCCGAACTTCGAGTTCTGGATGCCGTACGCGGTGGCCACGGCGATCACCGCGATCGCCAGCCCCAGGCGGAAGATGAAGTCGGCGTACTCCCCCAGGAACTCCGGGTACTCAGGGATGGCGATGGCCCGCCCCTGCCCGCCGTCGATGAAGGAGCTGAGCCGGGCCAGGGCCGCGAGCACGAACGTCACGGCCAGCGTCAGCAGGGCGAAGACCTCGCCGCGGAGAGCCCGCAGCCGGAACGCCACGAAGCCCATCACCAGCGCCAGGAGCATCGACATGACGCCTCCCACCGGCACCGAGAGGAAGAAGTTCATGTCGTAGCGCGCTACCAGGATGGCCGACGTGTACACGCCCACGCCGAAGAACGCCGCCTGGCCGAAGCTGAAGTAGCCCGAGTACCCCGTCAGGATGTTCCAGCTGGTGGCCTGGGCGATCCAGAAGAACATCTGGTACAGGAAGATCAGGTAGAAGATCGGGAAGTCCGCGGCCTCCCGGGCCAGGGGCAGGAACCACAGCGCCACACCGAGCGCGAGGAACGCCCCCAGGCCCAGGATCCGCCTGCTCACACCGGGATCCTCCCGAACAGCCCGTAGGGTCGCCACAGCAGCACCAGGATCAGGACCGCGAAGGCCATCAACGGGGCGGCCGCCGGAGCCCAGGCCACGGAGACGATGCCGCTGATGGCGCCGATCAGGATCGAGGCTGCCACCGCGCCGGTGGGGCTCCCGACCCCGCCCAGGATCACCACCGCGAACACGATCCCGATCCATTCCTGGGACGCATCGGGGAACAGCGTCCCGCTCACAGCGACCAGGGTCCCGGCGATGGCCCCCGTAACCCCGGAGGCCGCGGCCACCAGCAGTGAGATGCGGCGGAAGTTCACGCCGAACGCCACGGCCACGTCGGCGTCCTCGGCCACCGCCCGGAGGGCCTTCCCGATGTAGCTCCGTTCGAGGAACGCCGCGGCGGCCAGCGACAGCGGGATGGCCACCCCGAAGGCGATCAGCCTGGCGACCGGCAGGGCGACCCCCCGGACGGACACCGACATGACCGCGTAGGGGCTGACGTCGCCAGGGATCCGCAGGAAGTCGGCGCCCCACACGTTCCGGATGACCCCCTCGATGATCACGAACATGCCGAAGGCGACCAGCAGCGAGTTGAAGATCGTGACCTGGAAGCGGTGGAACACCCACTGGACCGCCGCCCCGAGCAGCGCGAACAGCGGGATCGTAAACACCAGCGCGATCCAGGGATCCAGCCTCGACGACCTGGCGAACTGGTAGGTCAGGTACGCCGCCAGGAGGATCATCCCGAAGTGGACCAGGTTGATGACCCGGAGGAACCTCCACATCAGCGAGAACCCCAGGGCCATCAGGGCGAACAGCCCTCCCAGCAGGATCCCCGATACCAGGCCCTGGATGTAGAGCTGCGACAACCCTGGCCTCACCCTCTCCCGCGGCGGTCGCCGGTCCGGCCCGGTCGCAAGGCGTGCCGCGCGTTCCCGGGGACGGCGGGGG
>DASZZY010000046.1:0-5401 GCA_036260395.1 Actinomycetota bacterium | reverse complement strand
CCGGCCGCGGCGGGGTCCCTGGAGGGCGGTCCGGCGCAGGCCGACAAGGCCAGCGCCGTGGCCGCCGACAGCGCCGCGGCCCGGAGCGTGACGGCAGGCATCCCTCCGTTCCAACCGCGGGCAGGAACGAGCTGTTCCACGGGTATAGTCAATCGCGTGGGAGCCGAGGAGGTGACGACGGTGTCGCAGGAGGACTTCCTTCCCCTCATGGGGATCGATCACGTCGAGTACTACGTCGGGAACGCCCGCCAGGCCGCCTATTACTATTCGAAGGCACTGGGATTCCGGGTCACCGCGTATGCCGGGCCGGAGACGAAGGTCCGCGACCGCACATCGTGGCTGTGCGAGCAGGGCGAGGCCCGGTACGTGTTCACGGGCGCCATGGGCCCCGAGAGCGACATCGCCCGGCACGTGCTCGAGCACGGCGACGGCGTTCGGGACGTGGCGCTCCGGGTGCCGGACGCCGTGGACGCCTTCGAGCAGACCGTGAAGCGTGGCGCCGAGCCCGCAGCCGAGCCCGAGGTGCTCGAGGACGAGCACGGCAAGGTCGTCCGGGCCTCGATCAAGGCGTACGGCGACACGCTCCACTCGTTCGTCGAGCGCGAGAACTATTCGGGCCCGTTCCTGCCCGGCTACCGGGCCGAGGAGCCCTATCCCGACGACGGCCCCCCGGTCGGGATCACCGCGATCGACCACGTGGTGGCCAACGTCGAGCTCGGGAAGATGAACGAGATGGTGGAGTACTACGCGCGGATCCTGGGGTTCGCCCAGCTCGTGCACTTCCGCGACGACCAGATCTCCACCGAGTACACCGCGCTCATGTCGAAGGTGATGTGGGACGGGAAGGGCCGCGTCAAGTTCCCGATCAACGAGCCGGCCGAGGGCAAGAAGAAGTCGCAGATCCAGGAGTACCTGGAGTACTACCGGTCGCCCGGCGTCCAGCACATCGCCATGGCCACCGACGACATCGTCGCCGCCGTCGATGCCCTGCGCGCCCGCGGCGTCCGGTTCATCCGCGTCCCGACGACGTACTACGAGTCGCTGCGCGAGCGGATCGGCGACATCGACGAGGACCTGTCGGACCTGGAGCGGTTGGGCATCCTGGCCGACCGGGACGAGGAGGGCTACCTCCTCCAGATCTTCACGAAGATCCAGCAGGATCGGCCCACGGTCTTCTACGAGCTCATCGAGCGCCACGGCTCCAAGGGCTTCGGCCTGGGCAACTTCAAGGAGCTGTTCGTGGCCATCGAGCGCGAGCAGGCCGAGCGCGGCAACCTGTAGGGGACGCGGCCCCGGCGGGAGGAGGGCGGCCGGCCGCTCAGCCTCGGTGGGCGCCCGTAGAGGGAGGTCGCCGGCCCCGCGCGTGTCGCTCGAGGAAGGAGCGAACCGCGGCGTTGACCTGCTCGGGCCTCTCCACGATGGCCGCATGGGCGGCGCCCTCGATCAGCACCAGCTCGGCGTTCGGGATCCGCTCGTGCATGGTCTCGGCGACGCCGATCGGGCAGAACGTGTCGAGGTCCGCCGCGAGCACGAGCGCGGGGACCGTCACGGTCCCGAGCACGTCCTCGGCCGAGTGCGCCCGCATGGCCTCGGCCATCTTGAGGACCACGAGGGGGTCGAGGAAGCCGAGGTGCCGGTAGTACGCCGCGAGATCGTCGAGCCGGGCGTCCGGGCCCACGGCCCGGACGAGCCGTCCCAAGGTGTGGGGGACGGCCGGGTCCACCAGGAGCAGCGCCCGCCAGGCCAGGACGGGGGCCGGCCGGGGGAGCAGTCGGACCGCCCGGTCCAGCGCCCGGGTGAGCCTCGTGACGTCGCGCCCGTAGAACATCCGCGTGGCTGACTCGTACGGCGCCGTGACGAACGCCAGCGCCGTGACCCGCTCGGGGAACCGGCGGTAGCCCTCCAGGATCGTCTGGCCGCCCATGCTGTGCCCCACGAGCGCCGCCCGCCCGGCGCCCGCGTCATCCAGCACGGCCTCCAGGTCCCGGGCCAAGGCCTCGACCGAGAAGTCCTGCGCGGTGACGTTGCGCGCCCGGTACCCGGGCGGCCGCGGCATCCCCGACCGCCCCAGCCCGCGGAGGTCCCACACGATCACGCGGTGGTCTCGGGCCAGGGCGGGGGCCAGGTACCGCCAGTGGCTGTCGGGGCACACGAAGCCGGGGACCAGGGCCACCCAGGGGCCGCGCCTCCCGTGGACGGTGTACGCGATCTCGGTCCCGTCGAAGGAGAGGAGCCGGCGCGGCTTGTCGAAGATGCCCACGCCGTCGTCCCGGCCGCGCGGCGGCACGGCCCGCCAGTCAATCGGGCGGAAGAGGTCGCCGACCCGTCGGGCGAGCGATCGAGGAGCCGTGTCCGGGCTGGGGATGGCGGCGAGATTGTATCCGGCTCGCGATCCCGGGGCGCTCGCCGAAGCACCAGCCAGCCCCACGCCAGCAGGTTGATCGGGTACATGAGATAGCCGAACCGTCCCGCGGTCGCCAGCAGGATGGCCAGGATCAGCAGCACCGCCGTGTGTCGGGCGGCGGCCTGCGCCGACGTCGGTCGCCGCCGCAGCAGCAGGACCGCCCCCGTGGCGAGCACCGCGGCCGGAAGGAGGACCAGCAGCGCGCCGCGGGCCGCGGGGAACGTCTCGATGAGCCACCTGCCGAGGGTCCGGTCCCCGGCCAGCGTGGGGTGGGTCCCCAGCCCCATCGGGTAGAGGACGGTGTCGCGCACGAATGCCCCGGGATCCCAGGCCAGGAACGGGGCGGCGGTCACGGCGACGATCATGGCGCTCGCGGCGAGGAACCTCGTGGCGGCCGGGCGGCCGCTCGGGAAGCGGGCCGCCGCGGCGGCGAACGGCACCAGCGGCCAGGCGGTCTGCTTGATGGCCGCGGCGACGCCGAGGGCCACGCCGGCCGACCGGGGGCTCCTCCGCTCCACCAGCGTGAGCGACAGCAACATGAGCGACAGGACCACGACGTCGTCCCCGCCGCCGATCTGGTCTCGGGGGCCGGTGGGGAGGACGAACAGGAACAGCAGCGCCGGGATCCAGCGCCCCGGCGGGGCGCGCGACAGGGTTGCCGCGGCGGCGGCCGCCGCGAGCGCGACCAGGCCCAGGAGGACCCGGGCGTCGGTAAACGGGCCGGGCCCGAGCACCGCCCGCGGGAGGCCGAAGGCCATCACCCCGGGCAGGTAGGGGAGGTAGAGCCACGCCGACGGGGGCCAGGCCGCCAGGGGGCCGTCCCGGTAGCTGACGGCGTAGGGGTTCTCCCCCCGCAGCAGGGCCCCGGCCGCCTGCTCCGTCAGGAGGGTCTCCGACTGGACGGCCGAGGGCCGGCCCTCGAGCCTGGCCGTCACCTTGCCGGCCAGCGGGACGGCGGTCACCGCGATGAAGACCGAGGCCGCCAACGCGCCGCGGACCACGGTCCCGCCGCGCCGGGAAAGGGCAACCGCGAGCGCTAACAGGAACGCCGCGGTGTAGGGGCCCACCGCGGCGCGGGCCCAGTCGAGCTGGAGCGGGATGCGCTCGACCGCCAGCAGGACGGCCGTGGCCGCCACGGAGCCGCCGTACACCGCGGCGTCGATCCACGGACCCCTTCGGCGGCCCACACCCAAGAACGTTCCCGCCGCGGGCCGGCGCAACCGCGGGCGTTCCTAGTCGGTGAGCCCGGTGATCCCCCGCCAGGCCAGCCGGACCAGCGTGTCGACGGTCCTGGCGCGTTCTTCCTTGGAACGGCCAGGCTCGTGCTGAGCCACGGTCTCCGCCATGCCGATCAGCCCCAGCGCCACGTCCTCGGCCTCCCGGCGGTCGAGGTTCCCCCGGGACTCCCGGACGATGACCTCGGTGACCTCGGCCAGGACATCGTCGCGGAACCGGGCCACCATCTCGCGGAAGTCGCGCTCCGCCCCCGCGGCCTCCTGCATCAGCAGCCGGAAGCCCTCGCCCTCCTCGTCCACGAAGTCGAAGTAGGCCTGGAACGACGCCCGGATCCGCTCGCGGTTGCCCGTGGAGCGCTCCAGCGCGAGCTCGATCCGCTCCTTGAGCGCGGCGAGGTCCGCCTCGAGCAGCCCCCGGTAGAGGTCCCGCTTGGACGGGAAGTGGTCGTACAGGATCGGCTTGGTGACGCCCGCCTCGCTGGCCACGTCCTCCATCGTCACGGTGTGGAACCCGCGCCGGGCGAAGACCGTCCGGGCCACCTGGAGCAGCTGCTCGCGCCGCTCCGGGGCCCGCATCCGTCGCCTGGCCTGCATCCGCCTCGCCATTGACCGGCTATCCTACCTCGTGGTAACCTACCGGCCGGTAGGAACGTTCGGGTAACGGCCCCCGCCGGGGCCCGCAGCATTCTGCCGGGAGGGCGGATGGACTTCCAGCTCAGCGAGGACCACCAGACGCTTCGCAAGTGGATCCACGAGTTCGCCGAGAACGAGATCCGGCCCGTGGCCCCCCAGTACGACGAGAGCGAGGACTTCCCCTGGCCGGTGGTGAAGAAGGCCGCCGAGATCGGGCTGTATTCCCTCGACTTCTGGACCGACATGGTGGGGCAGGACGGCACCGGCCTCACCACGCCCATCGCCCTCGAGGAGGTCGCGTGGGGATGCGCGGGGATCGGGCTCGGGATCTTCGGGACGGGCCTTCCGCTGGCCACGTTGGCCTATTCCGCCACCCCCGACCAGCTGGCGACGTGGGCGCCGAGGATGTTCGGGACGGCCGAGGACCCCCGGCTGGGGGCGTTCGCCGTCACCGAACCAGGCGCCGGCTCCGACGTCTCCGCGCTCCGGACCACCGCGAGGCGCGACGGCGACGAGTGGGTGCTCAACGGCCAGAAGGTGTTCATCACGAACGGCGGGATCGCCGACGTCCACGTCGTGGTGGCCACCGTCGACCCCGACCTGGGCCACCGGGGCCAGGCCGCGTTCATCGTGGGGCCCGACACCCCGGGGCTCCGGCAGGGCAAGAAGGAGAAGAAGCTGGGGATCCGCGCCTCGCACACGGCCGAGGTCCTGCTCGAGGACTGCCGGGTCCCGCTCGAGAACGTGGTGGGCGGGATGGAGAAGCTGGAGGCCAAGCTCGAGCGGGCGCGGGGGAAGCAGGCCACCGGACGCTCGCACCAGGCGCTGAAGACCTTCGAGATGACCAGGCCGTCGGTGGCCGCCCAGGCCCTGGGGATCGCCCGGGCCGCGCTGGAGTTCGCCGTGGACTACGCGAAGGAGCGGACCACCTGGGGCAAGCCGATCATCGAGTACCAGGGGATCGGCTTCAAGCTCGCCGACATGGCGCTGGAGGTCGACGCCGCCCGGCTGCTCACCTGGCGGGCCGCGTGGATGGCCCGGAACGGGGTCGACTTCTCCCACGCCGAGGGCTCGATGAGCAAGGTGAAGGCCTCGGAGGTCGCCGTGTGGGTGACCGAGCAGGCGGTCC
>DASZZY010000045.1:0-2624 GCA_036260395.1 Actinomycetota bacterium | reverse complement strand
GTCCCAGGACACCGACTCCACGAACAGGAGCGGGGACCCGGCTTCCACCTCCAGGAGGCTGGCCAGGTCCTCCAGGGCGGTTACCGCTTCCACCAGCCGGCGGCCCCCGAACACCGCCAGGCCCTCGCGATCCTCCAGGGTGCGGTACAGCGATCCGTTCTCCAGGTCCGCGGCCAGGACCGTGTCGGCCAGCCGAGCCGGCAGGTGGTTGATCACGTACATCACCAGGCGGTCATCCACCCACCGGAGCCGCTCGAGCGTGACGCCCTCGCTCCCGGGCGGGAGGTCGAGGGCGTCGCACGCCCACGTCGGCAGCGGGCCCACCTCGCGGCGGAGCACCCGGGAAGACACCGTCCGGCCCGCCTCGACGGCCTCCTCGAAGAACCCGTGGGAGGACTGGAGGAGCCAGGCACTGCCCCGCGGCTGCGCCACGAAGGTCCCGCGCCCCTTCTCCCGCCGGATCATCCCCTCGGACTCGAGCTCGGCCAGCGCCTGGCGGACGGTGGTCCTGGAGACGTCGAAGTGCCGGCAGATGGATGGCTCGGAGGGGAGGCGGTCGCCGACGGCCCACCGCCCGGCGGCGATCTCCTCGGCCAGAGCCTTCTTGAGCTGGAAGTAGAAGGGGACCGGGGAGCTCCGGTCGATCCGCGACCCCGGCAGCTGAACGCTGACCCCGCCCCCGACCGCTCGCACTTCCAGGGGACGCCCCTCCCTGTCCGGACAGGATGACCTTATGCGCGGCCCTCGAGCGCTGTCAAACCGATGCCGGCGTGGCGGGCCGGAACGGGTCTGCCGTCGCGGCCAGGCGCTCGAACAGCGCCGGCGTGAGGTCGAGGTCATAGACCTCGGCGATGACCTCGGTCCATCCGTGCAGGAAGTACCGCCACCCGTCGTGGAGCCGCAGCCCCCGCCGCTCGGCCTGGTCGCGGGCCTGCCGCAGGAACTCCAGGTCCCCGCGGTAGTTAAGGTCCCACACCACGGCCTGCTCGGGGAACGTGGCGTTTCCCGAGAGCGGCGAGCCGGGGAGGTCCTTCCCCAGGCCGGTGGCGTTGATCACCAGCGAGCCGCGGGGCAGGGCCAGCAGGCGGTCGGCATCCTCGGGCGCGCCGACCGTGGTGAGGTCGACGTTCGCCGCCCTCGCCTCTTCGACGATCGAGGCGAGCGCCTTGATCCGGTCGGGATCCCGGTCGGCCACGATCACTCGCTGCGGACGATGCGACTGCGCCGAGAGGTGGACGGTGATGGCCGTGCCCGCGCCGCCCGCACCCAGACAGAGGACCTCGGCGTCCCGGTCGCGGAAGTAGTCGGGGCCGAGCATGTGCTCCATGGCCAGCCCCGCGGTGATCGGGTCCTTGGCGTGTCCCACCAGGCGGCCATCCCGCTTCGAGATGCAGGAGATCTCGCGGCACAGATGGGCGTAGCCGTCGAGCTCCTGGAACAGCTCGCCGGCGTGCCGGTAGACGTCGACCTTGTGGCTGGTGACCAGGGCGCCCGCGGTCCCGGGGTCGTCGGCGATCTCGCGGACGGCCTGGACGTAGACGTCGGGCGGACCTGCGAGGGGGAGATCCCTCCCCTGGATGCCCGCCTTCACGCCGAGGACGTCGGCCCACCGCGGGAACAACTCCATGATGCTGGAGCCGCCCGTGCTGACGCCGAGGAACAGCATCCTCCCGGGGGGTCCGGCCCCCGCGCCTCCGCGCGCCATGTGACTACGGTCAGATACTCCCGTCTCCCGGCCGCGTCAATCCCACGCCAGGAACCCCGCCGGATTGTCGACGAGCAATCGCCGGACCGAGGTGTCGTCGAGCCCGGCCGCCCGCAGCCTGTCGGCGAACTCCCCGGCGATGTAGGGGTAGCCCGGACCGCCGCCCCAGGCCCGGAGATAGCGGCGCCGAGCCATATCGCCCGCCAGGAGGATGCGGCCGCCGAACCCCTCGTCGACGAGCCGGAGGATGAAGCGGACCCGCTCGGCGTCGGGCTGGTACTGCTCCTTCCCGATGCAGTCGTACCCCAGGAACACGCCGGTCTCCGCTACTGCGAGGTGCTCGGACCACACCAGCCGGCGGTCCAGGTGGCCGACGCAGACCCGGGAGAGATCCGCCCCGGCCTCCTCGAGGGCCCGGACCTGCTCGATGGCGCCGGTCCCCGCGGTGGTGTGGGTTGTGATGGGCGCGCCGGTCGCTCGCTGCGCGGCGGTCCCGGCGCGGATCAGCCGCCGTTCCGTCTCGGTCGGCCCTCCCAACGAGGAGCCGACCTTGATGACGCCGGCGCGCACCTCGGTGCCGTCGAACCCTCGGGTCAGGTCGGAGATGAAGCGCTCGGCCAGCTGTCGCTCGCTCGGGAGCGAAAGCGCTCCGCGCCAGTACTCCTCGCACACGTGGCCGGTCGAGGCCACGATGTTGACGCCCGTACGCTGCGCGAGCCGGCGGAGCCCCTCCGCATCCCGCCCGAGCTCTGCCGTGGTGGCGTCCACGATCGTGCCGCCGGCGACCGAGCGGAAGGCCTCGAGCTCCCCGGCCGCTCGTTCCTCGTCGTCGAGGACGAGGTCGGTGTCGCCTCGGGCCCAGTCGCCGGCGGGCCGCGCCAGCACGTGCTCGTGCGTGTAGGTGATCCCGAGGTTGGAG
>DASZZY010000044.1:0-3556 GCA_036260395.1 Actinomycetota bacterium | reverse complement strand
CGGTACAGACCCCCCGGTACTTGCCGTAGTACGGCTCGCCGTTCGTCATGGCCTCACCACTGGAAGGAGGGCGCCCGTTCCCTCCCGGCTCAGCGTGCAGCTCTGCCGGTAGTCGCCCCGGCGGATGGTGTGCGTGACGCTGCGGACGTAGTAGAAGCCGTCGTTCGAGTAGCCGGCCCCGCGGACCCCAACCAGCTTCCGAGCCCGGAGCACGCCCCCGTACCGGACGGTGTCGATCTCGGCCGACCCGGTAACCGAATCGGGAGCCGACGTGGCCGCGGCCACCGCGGCCGTGGCCGCCTGGGCGGGGTTGGCCTTGGAGGTCTCGCGAAGCAGGACCGTCCTGCGGGCGGGGGTGGGAGACAGCGCCAACGGGGGGACCTTCAGCGTAGGCAGCGGCGGGATCGGCAGCGTCGTCTTGGTGATCGGCTCGGTGAACGTCCCCTCGGCGGCCACGGGGGCCAGCGCGTCCTCGGAGAACCGGAGCTGCCGCACGTTCGTCGCCGGCCCCATGTCGGCGGTCAGGGCGGGTTGCGGGACCGAGAGTCGGTTCTCCGGCCCCCAGTAGGCCAGGTTCACCCCGAACGTGAGCGGCTCCACATAGAAGACGAAGCCGTTGGCGTCCGCCAGCCGCTGGACGAACCTCAGGTCTGTCTCGTGCTGGCGGGGGACGCGGAACAGCTCGATCGGCACGTCCGCGGTTGGGGTCGGCTTGGGGAGCAGTCCGTACTGCGCGTAGCCGGCGATCACCCGGGAGACGATGAGCCAGTCCGGCTGGTTGCGGTACTCCTGGTTCTTCTCCTCGAGGTCCATCATCACGCTGACGTCCCGGCCGGTGACGGTGAGCGACGGCGCCCGCCCCTCGCCTCCGGGGCTCACCTCGCGGTGGGTGACGATGCCGTCGATGAGGACCTCCGGCACCGCCCCCAGCAGGACGCCGATCACCACCCTGGTGAACGGGTCCACGGCCCCGCTCTGGAGAAGCCGGTAGTCCAGGGGATCGTCGCGTCCCAGCGTGAACGTCAGCTGGAAGCCGTCTCCCGTCGCGGCGTCGCTCCTCACCTGGACCTCCGTGAGGGCCGCCACCACCTCCGCGGACGGCGGGACGGGCACGGTCCTCCCCATCCAGAGGATGAGCCGGATCCCGAGCAGGCTGGCGAGCACCCTTCCCCCCTCAGAGCTCCGGGGCCGCGATCCGGATGGACCGTCCGAGACGCTCGACCAACTCGTCGGGGTGCAGGGCCCCGTTCGCGTCGCACACCCGCCAGAACTGGGTGGGGTCGCCGACGTAACGGGCGGCCAGGTTGTCGAGGCGGTCGCCCTGGACCACCCGGTGGTCGACGAGCGTGGGGGCGTCGCGGAGGTCAGGGACGAACCGCCGGCGGACGTACCGCACGTCCCTGGTGGTCCCGTCGGGACCCCGGACGGCGTGGGTGGCGACCTCCACGTCGTGGTACCGGCTCGTCGGTGCGAACATCGTCACCCTCCCCCGCTGAACGAGACCGACCCCGAGAACCCTCCAGCGATGGTTCCGACGCCGCCGATCGTGGCCATGACTTCCTTGGCGATCTGCTGGGTGAGCGACAGCGCCCCGCCCGGATGGAGGAGGCCGAGGTCCTGGTAGGTGAGCACCGTGAGCTCCAGGCTGACCCGGGCCCGGATGGGGTTGAGGGCCGGGTCGAAGGCCTCCTCGGTGATGCTGAACGAGGTGAGCCGCACCGGAAGGACCCTGGTCGGCCCCCACACGAACAGGGTGAGCGGCGCCTCCGGGGGGATGACCTCGATGACCCCGACCCGCGCCAGGACCTCGTTGGCGATGACCAGCGCCGACTTCGGGTAGAGGAGCATCTCCAGCGAGGCGAGCGAGGGGTGGATGCCCATCGCCGTGGCGGGGAACTCGCCTCGTTCCAGCTGGTCCGCCGCGTCAATCTCGACGTCGAGCGAGATCGTCTCCCGGGGTGGGCCCTTGAGGCGCAGGGCCTCCGCCGCATCGGTCCCCTCCCCGGCCGCCCGAGCGTCGAGCCTCCTGGTGAGCGTGTCGGGGTTGTACTGGAACACGATCACGCTGGCCAGGGGGTTGAACGGGTCCAGCCCGACGATGGCCCCCTTCTGCACCCGCGGCGACCGGGGGAAGGTGCTCATCAGAAGCGGACCTCCCCGCCGATGGTCACCTGGCTGATATCGGGGTTCCGCTGCATCAAGTCCCAGATGTGCCGGTAGCCGACGCTGCCGCCCAGCCGTCCGCTGGTGAACCCGATGCGGGCCTCCGCCGAGGCCCCGACCACGTTGAGGTCGAAGCCCTTCACTCGCTCGAACCGGTCCCCCACATCGGCCACCCGGCCTGCCACCAGGCCCGTGCGGAGGTCGAGGAATAGCGGAGTGGCCGATACCGAGACGGGAGCGAAGAGGCGAGTTCCCAGCTCCCCCTGGGCAAGGATGCTGCCTCGGGCGTCCACGTCGACCCGCAATCCCACCCGGAGGTCCACGAAGCGGAAGATGCGTTGCGCCAAGAGGGGGTCGAACTCGGCGGTGACCACGACGCGGGGCTGGGCGCCGCCGGGGAACAGACCACCGACACGAAGCCCCAGCCCGGCCTCCTCCTGGTACGGCGCCAGCGCCGGGTACTGGTTGCTGCGGACGAAGGCCGCATAGGACTCGGTGTTCCCCAAGCGGGTGGAGACGCTGAGCCCGGGAAACGGCCACTGCCATTCCACGACGTTGCCCCTCAGGCCGGCGTTGTGTCCGGACTCGTGCACCAAGGTCGTGACCCGGCCGAGGTGGCCCTTCCGGAAATAGCCGGGACACAGGGTCACGGGGTTGCCGGAGTACGCGTTCGCCCCGGAGGGAAACGCCGCCCGGCACTGCTGCTCCGTCTGGCACCGGAAGTTCGTGGTCCCGAGCTGGAGATCCGCCAGGATCGCGCGAAGCCGCGGCAGGATCGTGTTCGTCACGTGCGCGGGCTCGGTGGAGAGGTACCGGCCCAGAGCGCCCGTGGTCCTGGCCGGCCGCTCGGGGGCCTGGAGGTCGGTGATCGCCTCAGAGACCCAGGTGACCGCCTCGGCCAGCTCCCGGTTCAGCGACGTGATCTCATCTGCCGCGCAGGCGGTCCACCCGGCCGGGGGCGGTGGAGCGGCCGGGGCGGCCTGCCGCTGGAGCCGCAAGGTCCCCGCGGATGGCTGCGTCTGGCGCGCTTCCTCCAGCTGCCCTTCTGGGCGGGCGATCGCCGCCTCGGCGGCGCGCGCCCGGACCTCCAGGGCGCTCTCCGCGGAGGCGGAGGCCATCTCGGACCGCTGCTGGACGACGTGTGTGAGCTCGTGGGCCAGGAGTCGCCGCCCCTGCGGGGATCCTGGGGCGTACCGGCCGGGGGCGAACGCGACGTGGGAACCGACCGTGTAGGCCAGGGCCTGGACGGCGTCGGCCGAGCGGCCGGCGCGCGAGTCGGTGTGAACCCGGACCGCCCCGAAGTCGTGGCCGAGGCGAGCTTCCATCTGCGTCCGGGTGCCCGGGTCGAGCGGGCGGCCCGGGGAACGCAGGACGTCGTGGACGATCGGCGGGA
>DASZZY010000043.1:0-8803 GCA_036260395.1 Actinomycetota bacterium | reverse complement strand
AAGATGAGGTCTCCCACCGGGCAACCGGGTAAGGCCCCTCGCAGACTACGAGGTTGATAGGCCGGAGGTGTACGCACGGCAACGTGTTCAGCCGACCGGTACTAATAGGCCGAGGACTTGGCTCGCTCGCGCTCGCTATGGAGTTCCGGGGTGCTCCCCGGGGCTCGCACCCTCACCTAACGTGACAGCGTTTCGGTGGCCATGGCGGAGGGGATACACCCGGTCCCATTCCGAACCCGGAAGTTAAGCCCTCCAGCGCCGATGGTACTGCCCTGGAGACGGGGTGGGAGAGTAGGTCGCTGCCGGAACATCTTCCGAACGAGGCCCTTCGGGGCCTCGTTCGCGTTTTTGGGGCCACGTTTGCGGCCGGCCCGGGGTGGCTACCTTTGCACCGTGACCCAGCGACGAGGCGAACGCCCCGCGCGCCGACGGGGTCCCGGGCCGCGTCCCCGCCCCGGCGGGCCGCGAGGGCAGCAGGACTCGTACGCCCTCCCCCGAGACGTCGTCGCCGACGTCCGATCGACCGCGCGGACCCGGGCGGACGAGGTCCTCCGCCTCCTCGGCGACGCCGTGGAGGCGCTGGAGCGCGACCGGGCGGGCCGAGCGGTCGAGGCGGCCACGCGGGCCAAGTCGCTGGCGCCGCGGTCCGCCGCGGTGCGCGAGACGCTCGGGCTGGCCCACTACCGGGCCGGGAGCTTCCGGGAGGCCCTCCGCGAGCTCCAGGCCTACCGGCGCATGAGCGGGCGTCCCGACCAGAACCACCTCATCGCCGACTGCCACCGGGCCCTGGGAGCACCGGAGAAGGCGCCCCCGCTCGTCCAGGAGGCGCTGCGGGCCAGGGTCTCCCCGGAGGTGAAGGCCGAGGCGGCGGTGGTCGGCGCGGCCGCCCTGGCCGACCTCGGGCGGTTCGAGGAGGCCCTGTCGCTCCTCCGACGGCTGCCGAGCAGCCCCGAGGTGGCTCGCCCGTACGACCTCCGTATCTGGTACGTGGCGGGTGACGTCCTGGAACGGGCCGGACGGCGCGACGACGCCGCCCGGGAGTTCCGCCGGATCCTGGAGCACGACCCCGACGCGTTCGATGCCGCCGAGCGGCTCGCGCGGCTCAGCTGACGCCGCGGGGACGGGCCTGGCCGCCGCCCGCCTCGGCCACCGCGTCTCGCCGCTTCGTCACGTACCGCATCAGCCCCATCGCGTTCATCTCGTAGCTCGATAGGAGCTCGTAGCGGTCCTCGAGCAGTGCCCGCCGGTCGCCCGTCGCGGGCGCGACCTCCGACGCCGTGGCCGCGCGGAGCATCCGCACGACCTCGTCCAGGTCCTCGGTGCTCTCCATCGTCTGCTCGACGATCCGCGCCCACTTCCGGAGCCGCTGGATGGCCAGCGCGCACAGGTGGGACACCTCCGCGTGGGGGCCGAAGTGGCTGAACAGGAGCACGGGAGGCCGCCGCTCGGCGATCCGCTCGATGCTCGAGAGGGCGAGTTCGAGGTCGAACTCCGGCGGCGGGCTGGCCGGCCGAAGGATCCCCACGTCAGGGAGGAAGACGCCCACCGCGTCACCTACGAAGGCGCCTCCCGACGCCGAATCCACCAGGCACACGTGGTGGCTGGCGTGCCCCGGCGTGTAGACGACCTCGAGCTGCCGGTCGCCGAGGTCGATGCGGTCGCCGTCGGCGACCGCCCGAAGGCGCTCCCTGGGGACGGGCTGGACGGGGCCGAACAGCTCCCGGAGGCGCTCGGCCCCGTACACCCGCTCGGCGCTCCCGACGAGCTTCGTCGGATCCGCGAGATGTGGCGCGCCCCGCTCGTGGACCCACACCGTGGCGTCGGGGAAGTGGGGCGCCAGCGCCCCGGCCCCGCCGGCGTGGTCGAGGTGGATGTGGGTGACGACGATGTGGGCCAGGTCCGCAGGGCCGATGCCGAGATCTCGAAGCCCCCGGCGGAGCGCCTCCCCCGAGGTGGTCGGTCCGGTCTCGACCAGGGCGGGGCGTTCGGCGGCGACCAGGTACGCGGACGTGACGCGGTCGCGCCCGCACATGCGGGTGTCGATCGTGTGGACGCCCGGGATGGCGTCGAGGGCGCGGGCCACGGTCCGAGTGTACCTCCCCCCCGGCCGGCGACCGTGTCGGTGGGAGGTGCTAGCGTCCGCGCCGGAAGGAGGTGAGGCATGGTCACGGTGAACGTGGTCGTGCTCGCCGGGCGCCTGTCCGCCGATCCCGAGCTCTCCGAGATGCCGTCGGGGGACCGGGTGGCCCGGCTCCGCCTCCAGGTCCCAGAGGCCGGAAAGCGCGTCCTCCCCCTCCCGGTCACCGCATGGGATCGCAGCGTCCGGAAGGCCTGCGAGCGCCTGGCCAAGGGCGACGCGGTGATGGTCCGCGGCCACCTCGTGAGGCGGTTCTTCCGGGGCGACGGGGGCGGAAGGGCGCACATGGAGGTCGTCGCCGGGGAGGTGAAGAAGCTGGCCGAGCAGGAAACCGAATAATGGCATCACGTGGCTCGCACCGGCCAGGCCCCGGTGCATCTCCCCTCGTGAAGCAGGGGATCGGCGGTCGGATGGCGAACTAGAATCGCTGTCCGGGCTGGCGCGGGATCCAGCCGCGGCACACGATGGGGGTGCTGTGAGCCAACGTATGGTTGGGAGGCGGTTCGACCGGCAGGTCCGCTACGGGCGGATCCTCGGCCTGCTGTTCGCGGTCGCGGGATTCGTCGCGATCGGGCTCGGGTGGAACGGCGCCGCGAAGAACGCGTTCTTCGACAAGCAGTTCCCGTACCTGATCTCCGGCGGCTTGGGCGGGCTGGCCCTCGTCGTGTTCGGCATCGGCCTGCTGCTGGTGGCGCAGGTCCGCGCCGAGCGCGCCAAGCTCGCCGATCAGCTCGAGCACCTGGCGTCGACCATCGGCAAGGCCGCCTCGGCCGGGCCGGCGGGGAGCGCGGCGAACGGCCGCGTGGTCGCCGGCCGCTCGACGTACCACCGCCCCGACTGCCGCCTGGTCCAGGGGAAGTCGGACCTCGACTTCCTCTCGGTCGAGGCGGCGCGGGGGAGCGGGCTGTCGCCGTGCCGCGTCTGCAACCCCGAACGCGGCGACGAGGAGCCGAGCGAGCGACCGCAGCGATCGCGCGGCGGCCGCCGACGGTAGGCTCGCCTCTCGCAGTGCGTCTATCGAGTGGCGTTCGGCGCTAGGCCGGCGCGCCGAGGTAGGCCCGGCGGAGCTCCCCCTGCTCGAGGAGCTCTTCGCCGCTTCCCTGGAACTCGATCCGGCCCTTCTGCATCACGTACGCGTGGTTGGCGATCGCCAGGACGCCCACGTTCTGCTCGACGATGAGCACGGTGACGCCCTCGCCGTTGATCCGGGCCACGGTGTCGAACACCGATTGCGCGAGCTTCGGGGAGAGCCCCAGCGAGGCCTCGTCGATGAGCAGCAGCCGGGGGCTCGCCATCAGGCCCCGCCCCAGCGCGAGCATCTGCTGCTCCCCTCCCGAGAGCGTCCCCGCCAGCTGCCCTCGGCGCTCCTTCAGAACCGGGAAGATCCCGAACACCCGATCCAGGTTCTTGCGGAACAGCCGGTGATCCCGGCGGTGCGGCCACGCGCCAAGGCGGAGGTTGTTCTGGACCGACAGGGCCGGGAACACCCTCCGGCCCTCCGGGATGAGCACGATGCCCCGCCGGACCAGGGCCCGGGCGTCCTCGTGCCGAAGGCGCCTCCCGTCGTACACGACGTCCCCGGCCCACCGCCGGAGCAGCCCCGCGATCGTGAGGAGCGTCGTCGTCTTCCCCGCCCCGTTCAGCCCGAGCAGGACCGCCGTCTCGCCCTCCTGCACGGCGAGGTCGACGCCGTGGAGGACCGGGACCTGGCCGTAGCCCGTCCGGAGATCGGAGACCTCAAGAAGCGACGGCATCCGCCTCCCCCCCGAGGTACGCGGCGATGACCTCCGGGTGTCGCTGGATCTCTGCCGGCTCCCCCTTGGCCAACAGCTTGCCGAAGTTCAGCACGTAGACGTAGTCGCACAGCCCCACGACCAGCGGGACGTGGTGCTCGATCATCAAGATCGTCAGGTTGAGCGAGTCCCGGAGGAACCGGAGCGTCTCGCCGAGCTGATGTGCCTCCTCCGGGCCCATGCCCGACGACGGCTCGTCGAGCAGGAGAAGGTCGGGGTCGGTGGCCAGGGCCATGGCCAGGTCGACCATCTTCTGGGTGCCGTACGGCAGCCCCCCGACGCGCTCGCCGGCCAGCGGCAGCAGCCCGAGGAAGTCGAGGATCTCCTCCGCATTGAGCCGCAGCTCCCACTCCTCCCCCAGCGAAGCGGGGGCGCCGACCATGCCGCCCAGCGCCCCGTAGCGGATGTGGGCGTGCTGGGCCGTGAGGACGTTCTCGATGACCGTCAGGGTCGAGATGACGCCGAGGTTCTGCCACGTGCGGCCGATCCCCATGGCGGCCTTCCGATGCGTGGGGAGCTTCGTGACGTCCGTCCCCCGGTACACGACCGTGCCGCGGTCGGGCTTGTAGATGCTCATCAGGCAGTTGAAAAAGGTCGTCTTCCCGGCGCCGTTCGGGCCGATGAGCCCGACGATCTCCCACTCGCCCACGTCGACGCTGACGCCGTCGAGGGCCTGGAGGCCTCCGAAGCGGATCGACATGTCGCGCACCTCGAGGACCTGGGCCACTACCCCCTCCTCCGCCGGAAGCGTGCCGCCCGGGTACCGCGCGTGGCGTCGATCGGCCGGGTCTGGGCCTCGTCGTCGAGCCGTTGGGACGCGCCCGCGTCGTCCGTGCCGTCGGCGCTCTCGCGCAGCGGGCCGCCGGCCGGCGCCGCCGCGGGCTCCGAGCTCGCCCCCTCACGCGCCTCGACCTCCTCGAGGACCGCCTCGGGGACCGGGGCGGTGGCCTCGGGCGCCCCGGCCGCGGTGACCTCGGCGGCCGGTCGGGCGGTCGGCCGGACCCGCTGGGCTCGGTGGTACGCGGCCAGGTACAGCTGCAGCCCGAGCACCGACGCAACGGCGAGGGCCGCCGCGGCGGCCAGGCCGATCAGCAAACCGAACAGCCATCCCAGCTCGCCCACCGTCATCACCATGCCGACGATGAGGCCGAGGAGCGCCGGGAACGCGGCCAGGCGGTGGGCCTCGTGTCGAGACTCCACAAGCGGCCCGCCCGCGAACCATCGCCGGAAGGGCAGGATCTGCTGGCCGATGCCGCCTGGGTAGAGCGTTATCGTGAGCAGCAGCAGGAGCGCGCCGATGAGCGGCGAGACGGTCTCGACGATGACGAGCCCGACCAGGGGCAGGTCGAGCGAGACGCCGCCGGTCCAGTCTCCCAGGGCGAGTGGGAACACCGCGAAGAAGGCCGAACCAATGACCACGCCAGCCCGGGACCCGAGGCCTCCGACCACCGCCATGAGGATCCACACCAGCGCGACCTGCAGCTCGAAGTCCAGGGCCTGCACCCGCTGGTTCCAATGGGCGAACAGAGCCCCGGCCACCCCGGCCATCAGTCCAGCGGTAGCGAAGGCCAGCAGTTTGTAAGCCGTCACGTTGACCCCGAGCGTGGCGGCGATGCGCTCCTCGTTCCGGAGGGCCACGATGCCCCGCCCGCCCTTGCTCCGGACCAGCCGCCAATCCACGTAGAGGAACAGTGCCAGCACGCCGAGGCAGAGATACGCGTAGGCCTGATGGGACGCGAACATGGCCGGCCGCGGCGCTGCAAGCCCGGCGCCCGCGCCGGTGAACCCTCGAATCCCGAAGATGGTGTTCTCGGCCATCAGGCCGAAGGCCAGCGTGATGAGCGCCAGATACAGGCCCCGGATGCGGAGGGCTACCACACCGAGCAGTAGCGCCATGATGGCTCCCACGACGCCGGCGGCGACCAGCCCCAGCCAGAAGTTCGTGGTCGCCACGGCGAGGGGAGGCAAAGTCGGATTCTCGGGGTCCGGAAAGTAGCCGCCGATCTGAGCGGCCACGAAGGCCGCCATGAAGGCGCCGATGCCGACGAACGCCTGGTGCCCCAGCGAGAGCTGTCCGGCGTGACCGGTGATGACGTTGATCGAGAGACCGATGACCCCGTAGATCGCCGCCAGGGCGATCCAGTTGTCTCGCACCTCGCTGGCCAGCAGGGGGAGGGCGAGGACGCCGCCAGCGATCACGACGGAAGCGACCACCCGGGCCGCCACTCCGGCGGAGCCCGGGCGGAACCGCCCCTGGGGCGCTGCCAGCGACTCCGTCACGGTGGGGGCCAGGGCAGCCATTCAGGCCTCCGTTCCCAGCAGGCCCCGTGGACGGATCAGCAGGACGAGGAGGAGCACGCCGAGCACCGTTAGCTCCGACGCACCGGGCACCCCGGTCTCTTCTAGGGCGAAGATCCCCACGTGCTGGACGATGCCGACCACCACCCCTCCGATGAAGGCTCCCGGGAGGCTCGTCATCCCTCCGAGGACCGCACCGGTGAACGCCGGGACCAGGGTGGTCCCAGTCATGATCCCGGGCACCAAGGCGAACCCGGGCGTCCCGATCTGGAGGATCCCCGCGATCCCACCGAGGAGGGCGGCGAACCCCCAGATGAACCGAGAGACGCCTGGAACGCTGATCCCCACGATGCGGCTGGCCAGGGGGTCCTGTGACGTGGCCAGTACGGCCAGCCCCAGGTTCGTCCGGGCGAAGAACAGCCACAGCAGCAGGGCCAGTGCGGCCAGGACGAGCAGGGTCAGGATCTGCTGCCACCCGATGACCGCACCGAGGATCACGATCTGATCTGTGCTCTGGATCACCGGCCGGAGGATCCGGGCCTCCTCCTTGGCGATGAAAAAGGTGAGCTGGATGATCAGAAGGGCCGTTCCGACCGTGGCCACGAGGACGGTGATCCTCGAGGCATTGAACAGCGGGCGGATGATGAGCCGTTCCACCACCAGGCCCAGAAGGACGGCCGCGACGAGGCCGAACAGGACCGCGAGGGGGAACGGCAACCTGAGGCCCGACCAGAAGCCGAAGGTGGCGTAGCCGGCGATCGTGCCGAACTCGCCCTGGGCGAAGTTGAAGACCCGCGCTCCCTTGTAGATGAGGACCAGCCCGACGGCGAGCATTCCGTACAGGGCGCCCTGGAACAGTCCGATCACGGCCTGCTCTAGCACCGCCGCCTCACGAACACCGTTCCCGCTCCCTCCCGCCCGTCCCGGGCGTTCTAGAACGAGCTCCTGAACGCCGCCGCGGTGTGGTACTGGCCTTCTTGCTGCCCCTGGCACCTGTTCTCGAGGAGGTGCACCTGGTTGGCGCCGAAGTGGTCCGTCTGGCTGTACTGGAGGTCAGGAAAGATCTTCGAGCTGAACGTTCCCTGGCCCGTGTAGTAGATGAAACCCTCCCGCGTGAGGTTCGGCCCGGCGTTCTTGAACATCTCGTGGAGGGTCTTCGACAGTCCCCAGAAGAGCCAGACGATGTCGTCCTCGCCGTCAGCCCGCGTGAACCCCGGGTCGTACTTGCCGGCGTCGGCGAAGGCCGGCGCCGGCGAGAAGAACAGGGCCCCGTCCGTGGCCGGGCAGGTTCGCTGGGCGACCTGGTCGAGGCCCATGCTGATGCCGACCCCCACGTACTGCGGCTGACATGAGGCCGCGTTGGCCATCTGGAAGTAGTAGTTCGGCGCCGTCAGCGGGAACACCACGTCGTAGACCTCGTTCCCCCGGTCATCGCAGAGCTGGCCGGCCTGGGCCGTCGCCGGATCGTTCTTCCCCGGACGGAACAGCTCCGCCTGCGGGAACTCGCTCTGGAATGCCTCGGCGGCGTCGTCGAAGTTGCTGGTGTCGGTGATGACCGCCGCCAGTCGGCTCTGCTTGGGAACGTTGAAGTACTTACCGCTCCTGATCATGTCGGCGAGCAGCCTGACCTGGGCCGGGTAGGACATCGACAGGGCGAAGTAGTTGGGCAGCTGGGTCAGGCCCAGCTCGGTCACCCCGGCGGAGAGGTAGGGGATCCCCCTGCCGGCCGCGTACTGGGCGCAGGCCTGGATCTGGTCGGTTCCCCCGCCGCCGATCAACAGGAAGGCGTTCTCCTGCTCCGCCATGTCTTGGCATACGGACTGGGCGTAGGAGGGGTTGTACCGGTCGTCCCGGAACACCACCCGGACCTGGCGTCCGTAGATCTCCACGGGCTTCCCGTCGTTCCCGCGCAGCCAGTACAGATCCTTGCCCTCGTCGAACGAGGTCTGCTTCAGCGGCGCTGCGCCGGTGAGCGGCGCGTGGATGCCGATCGTGATCGTGTCGGCGGTGACGCCGGTTCGGTCGTTGCCGACCTGCGGTCGGGCCGCGCCGCCGCCCTGGCCGCCACCGCCGCCCTGGCCACCACCGCCGCCGCCCGCGCCGCCGGTACCGCCGGTACCTCCTCCGCCGCCGGTCCCCGTCGCCGTACCCGTTCCGGATGTATCCGTGCCGGTCGCCGCCGGGCCCGCGCCGGTGGTGGTTCCGGCGGGGCCCAGGAGCTGGGAGCCGGCGCCCCTGCCCCATACCCGCTCGTGCACCCCCGGGTACTGGCCGCACGCCGCGGCCAGCAGGGCGAAGGCCGTCAGCGCGATCACGTTCCTTCTCATCGTTTCCCCACGCTCCTTCTGACTCTGGCGGCGGCCCGGGCGACCGACCGTCCGGTCCGCGTTACCCCCCGGCCCAAGGCGCCCACCGCGTTCCCCAGAGGGGAGCCCGCCGCGGCCAGCGGTGCGCCTCGGCGCTCCAGGTTCCGGCGTCGGATCGCGGCGATCACTCCGTCGGGGCGGGTCCCGCCGGCGGGCTCCATGACCACGGACCGCACGGCTCCGAGCGCCAGGAGTCCCACGGGAAGCAG
>DASZZY010000042.1:0-4647 GCA_036260395.1 Actinomycetota bacterium | reverse complement strand
CCGAAGAACACGAAGAACACCGCCCCGAAGAGGTCCCGGAGGGGGCCGAGGAGCGACCGGGCCCGGTCGGCGGCCGGTCCGGACAGCCCGATGCCGACCAGGAACGCGCCCACCGCCGCCGAGACCTGGAGCTCCTCGGCGATGCCGGCCACCAGGAGCGCCGCGCCGAGGATGCTGAGCAGGAGCGCCTCGTCGGACCCGCTGAACACCAGCCGGCTCATCGCGGCCCCGTACCGGAGCGCGAACACCAGGATGACGGCCACCGCGGTGACCGCGGCCACGACGCTGACGAGGCCGCCCAGCGTCGGGCCCTCCAGGAGGACCACCGCCATCACCGGGAGGTAGATCGCCATCACCAGGTCCTCGATGACGAGGATCGAGAGCACCGACGGGGTCTCGCGGTTCCCCACCCACCCGAGGTCCCCGAGCAGCTTGGCGGCCACGCCCGAGGAGGAGATGTACGTCACCCCGCCCAGCAGCAGGGCCGGAACGGCCCCCCAGCCCAGCAGGAGCCCCATCGCGAGCCCGGGGAGGAAGTTCAGCGCCAGGTCCAGCAGCCCCGCCGGGGCACCGCCGCGCAGGGTCCCGGTGAGCTCCTCGGCCGAGTACTCCAGGCCGAGCATCAGCAGGAGGAGGATGACGCCGATCTCCGCCCCGGTCGCGATGAACCGCTCTGCCGTGACGACGGGGACGAGGCCTCCCTCGCCGAACGCCAGCCCCGACAGCAGGTACAGCGGGATCGGCGAGAACCCCAGCCGGCTGGCCACCCGGGCCATCACCGCCAGCCCCACCACCACCACCCCGAGCTCGATGAGCACCAGGGAGCTGGCCACGTGGCTCAGCCGCTGTGCAACAGGACGGCGAGGTCCTCGATACCGCGGGGCGTCCCCACGACGAGCATGGTGTCGCCGGCGTGGAGCCCGAAGTTGGGCGCGGGGGCGGGGAACGCCTCCTCTCCCCGGAGGACCGCGACGACCGACACCCCCGTCCGGCTCCGCGCCTGCGTGTCCCCGATCGTCTTGCCCGAATACGGGCTGCCCTCGCTCACCGAGAGCCAGTCGATGGCCAAGCCCTCCACCCGCTGGAGGTGGTCGAGCTGCTCGGAGATGCGCGAGCCTCCGAGGAGCTCGGCCAGCGTGTGGCTATCGTCCTCGCTGAGCGCGATGACGTCGCGGCAGGAATCGGGGTCCTTCGGGTCGTAGATGAGCAGCTCGCGGCGGCCGGTCCGGTGGTGGAGCACCCCGAGCCGATTGCCCCGTCCGGTCACGAAGTCGTAGCGGATGCCGAGGCCCGGCAGCCGCGTCTCGTTGATCTCGGTCATCCGCTCAGCGGCGTCGGCGCTTCGAGCGTGGCTTCTTCTTGGGCTTGCGGCGGGCGGTTCCGGGGGAGGGCCGGCCGGCCGGCCGGGCCGCCGGGCGGGCCACCACCGGCTCGAGGTCGGGCGCCTCCGCCTCGACGGCCGTCTCCGACGGCCCGGTGGCCGGCACGGGGCGCAGCGCCGGGCGGGGGGCCCGCCGCAGGGCCCGCTCGCGGATCGACACCATCCGCGGCTCGCGCTCCTTCAGCAGCGCCAGCACGGGAGCGGCCACGAAGATCGAGGAGTACGTCCCCGCGATCATCCCGACGAAGAGCGCGAACGCGAAGTTCTCGAGCGTCTCCCCGCCGAACAGCATCAGGGCGCCGATCGGCAGCAGCGACGTGACGCTGGTGTTCAGCGACCGCATCAGCACCTGGTTCAGCGACAGGTTCACCACGCCGGAGTACGTTTCCCGGGACACCAGCGAGAGCGAGTCGGCGTTCTCCTTGATCTTGTCGAGGATGACGACGTTGTCGTACAGGGAGTAACCCAGGATCGTGAGGATGGCGATGACGGTCTCCGGAGTGACCTCCCGGCCCACCAGGGCATAGACCCCCGCCGTGATGACCAGGTCGTGGAACAGGGCCGCCAGCGACGCCAGGGCCATCTTCCACTCGAAGCGGAACGAGATGTACAGCGAGACCAGGACGAGGAAGATGATCAGGCCCTGGAGGGCCTTGGCCGAGATCTGCTGGCCCCACTTCGGGCCGATGTCCTCCACGCTGATCGCGGACGGCTCGATCCCCGCCTGCTCCGCCAGCGCGTTCAGCACCTCGCCACGGTCCTCGCCGAGCGTCTCCGTCCGCACCGTGACCGTGTCGCCCTCCACGAACTGGATGATCGCGTCGCCTCGGTCGAGGTCCTCGAGCTCCGCGCGGATCTCCTCGGTGGTCAGGCCGGCCCGATTCTCGTAGGTCAGCAGGGCGCCGCCCCGGAAGTCGATGCTCAGATTGAGCTGGAGGACGAACAGCCCGATCAGCGAGGCGGCGATGAGGACGCCCGATAGCCCGAACCAGACGTTGCGGTGACCGATGATGTCGAAATGGAACTCGCGCTCCCCGCGGAACAGGGCGATGGCCCGCCGGAGCTTCACTCGCCGCCCCCGACCACCGGCTGGGGGGCCACCGCGACGCCGGACCGGAGCCCCATGCCGGGGAGCTCGGCGAGGCGGCGGCTTCGGGCGATGAGGAACACGGTGGGGCGCTTGAAGAAGTACACCACGACCATGTCGAGCAACGTGGCCAGGCCGAGCGTGAGGGCGAACCCGCGCACCGACCCGATGGCCAGCAGGTACAGCACCACGGCGGCGGTGATCGTGACGAGGTTGGCGGCCACGATCGTGTGCCACGCGCGGCGGAAGGCCGGGGCCACCGCCGTCCGCACGGTCTTCCCCTTCCGCACCTCGTCCTTGAGCCGCTCGTAGAAGACGATGTAGGAGTCGGCGGTGATGCCCAGCGAGATGATCAGGCCCGCGACGCCGGCCAGCGTCAGGCTGTAGCCGGCCGTCTTGCCGAGGACCGCCACGATGGTCAGCGACAGGATCGCCCAGATCGCCATCCCGAACCACGTCACGATCCCCAGCAGCCGGTAGTAGAACGCCAGGTACAGCGCGAGGCCGATCAGCCCGGCGATCCCGGCGATGAGCCCCGCGCGCAGCGACTCCCGGCCCAGCGTCGGGGATACCGTCTCGACCTGCGACCGCTCCAGCTCGACCGGCAGGGCGCCGGTCTTCAGCACCAGCGCCAGGTCCTTGGCCTCCTGCTCGGTGAAGTTCCCGGTGATGACCCCCTCGCCGCCGGGGATCTCCCCCTGCACGGTGGGGGCCGACTCCACGCGCTCGTCGAGGACGATGGCCAGCTGCTTGCCGATCAGGTCCCTGGTGATCTCGGCGAACCGCTCGCCGCCCTCGCCGGTCAGGAAGAACCGGACCAGCCAGCCCGCCTGGGACGGGTCACCGGCCGCGGCCGGGTCGCTATACGCGGCCTGGGCTCGCTCCAGGGCGTCGCCGGTCAGCAGCACCGGGCCGAGGCGGTAGAGCGGGGCCAGCTCCTGGGGGTCCGCGTCCTGGTTGCCGGTCGGAAGCTCGCCCTCGGCCCCCGCGAACACGACCTCCCGGTTCTGGGGGCTCCCCTCGGTGAGGTCCTCGACGGCCCGCTCGTACTCCGGGGTCCCGGGCTGGTACGTCTGGAGGACCTCCCGGTATTCCAGCCGCGCGGTCCTGCCGATCAGGTCGAGGAGCCGCTCCTGGCTCTGCCCCCCGAACCGGGGGATCTGGACCTGGATGTTCAGCTCGCCCTGGCGGGTGATGTCCGGCTCGGCCACGCCGACCGCGTCGACCCGCTGGCGAATCGTCTCCACCGTGCGCTCCAGGACGTCGGACTCCGTCCCTTCGGGCGCCGTGAGGATGACCGACACGCCCCCGACGAGGTCGAGCCCCAGGATCGGCCGCAGGTTCCACAGCAGGAACCCGGCCACCGAGGCGCCCACCAGCGCCAGGACGAACACGATCGAGATGACGTGCTTCCTCACAGCAGCTTGGCCCCGTTGATCTCCAGCTGGAACCGGCAATGCAACTGCTCGGCGGCACGGCGACACATGACCATCCGGCCGAGGAAGATCTCGAAGTACTCCATCACGTGGCTGATCTCGGTGTCGATCGTGAGCTCGAGGGTGATCCGCTTCGCCTCCGAGTCTACGCGGAGGAACGACTGTTCGGCCGCGTAGTTGACGCGGTCGTGGATGTCGAAGTCGATCTGCTCAGCCTTCCGCACGCGGGAGCGGTGGACGTCGGCCTTGTCGGCCAGGATCACTGCGGCGGCCACGGTCCCGGCCATCATGCCGAACTCCTCCTCGTGTCCGCCGATGGCGCCCATCAGGACGGCCAGCTCGGCGGGCTCCATGCGGTCGAACAGGATCTGGTGGACGAGGAGCGCGCCGGTCTGCCCGTGGCCCCACCGGGAGACCGCGTTCCCGACATCGTGGAGGTAGCCGGCGATGGCTCCCAGCTGGGCGGTCCGCTCGTCGTAGCCCAGGCGGGACAGGACGTTGAACGCGATCCGGCCGCTGAGGTTGGCGTGCCGGAAGCCGTGCTCGGTGAACCCGAGGCCGTCCATCACCCGGTCCGCCTGGGCGATGTAGGCGGAGAGGACGCGGTCCTCGTGGATGTCGTCGAGGGTCATGGAGGCCGCGACGGGCCGCGGCCCTGCCTCTTCCTTCACGACCCCTCGCCCGCCTCCTCGTCGCCCGGCGCGGCCTCCGTCTCCTCGACGTACTTCCGGGCCACCGCCTGC
>DASZZY010000041.1:0-16668 GCA_036260395.1 Actinomycetota bacterium | reverse complement strand
CCCCTGACCTAGGAGCGAGAGAGAACCAGGCGGCGCCTTCCGCGCGGGCGGGAGGCGCCGTCGCGCTTCCCGCTAGCGGTTGCGGCCGATGAGGCGCCAGGCCGCGGGGAGCAGGGCGGCGGCCAGGAGCAGCTTCAGCGTGTCGCCGATGACGAACGGATAGAGGCCCGCGGCGAGGGCCTGCTCCGCGGAGAGCCCGACCGCGTTGGCCAGCCACGGCACCCCGACGGCGAAGATGATCAGCTCCCCGATGAACATCGCCCCGAGCGCGCTGGCGAACGACCGGTCCCAGCCCCGCTCGGCGAGCCAGCCCACGAGGAACGCCGCGATGACGAAGCCCCACAGGTAGCCGCCCGTGGGGAAGCTGAGCCCGGGGACCCCCGAGGCCGCCCCCGCGAAGAACGGGAGGCCGACGGCCCCCTGGGCCAGGTACAGCCCCAACGAGAGCCCCCCGCGGACCGACCCCAGTGCCGCCCCTATCAGGAGGACGCCCAGGGTCTGACCCGTGATCGGGACGTACGGCGTCAGGTGGATGTCGATCTGCGCCAGCGCCGCCACCAGCAGGCTGCCGAAGATCACCAGCGCGGCGTCGAGCGCCAGGCTTGACCCCCGGCTGCTCGGCCGGGGGAGGGCCTGGGCGAGCGCGGTCACGGGGCCCCTCTCACGTCGCGGCCGTTTGTAGAGGACGCCGCCATGGCGCGCAACCCCGGCCCTCGGGGGCGCGGCGTACCATCGCAACGGTGGCCCTCATCGAGCTGCTCTCCCAGCGGACCGGCGTGGCGCCCGAGGAAGGCGAGCACCTCGTCCGCCTCGTGGCGGAGTGGCAGCTGCTCGCCGATCTGGCGTTCTCCGATCTCCTCCTCATGTGTCCGACGAGGGGCGGCGACCGGCTCCTGGTCGTGGCCCAGATGCGTCCCTACACCGCGCAGACGGTGTACCAGGACGATCAGGTCGGGCGCGAGCTCGATCCCGCCGAGGCGTCGTTCACGTGGCGGGCCCTGGAAGAGGGGCGGATCGTCCGGGAGGGTGATCCGGTCTGGCGCGAGGCCATCCCGATCCGCGTGGAGGCCATCCCGGTCCGGTTCCGCGGGCGGGTGGTGGCCGGCATCAGCCAGCAGTCGAACCTGGCGACCGCCCGAACACCGAGCCGCCTGGAGCTGACCTACCTCCAGACGGCCGGTGACCTGGCCCGGATGATCGCCGAGGGGACGTTCCCGTTCGAGGCGGAGGAGCCGGACCCCGAGGCGCTCCCCCGCGTGGGGGACGGCCTCGTCCGCCTGGACGCCACCGGGCGCGTCCAGTTCGCCAGCCCGAACGCCGTCTCGGCGTACCGGCGGCTGGGGATCACCGAGAACCTCGTCGACCGTTCGCTGGCGGAGTTCGATCCCGAGGCCGCCCGCGTCCTCGAGGCGCTGCGCGCCGGCCGCCCCACGGAGAGCGAGGTCGAACGCCGGGGGGCGGTGGTCCTGCGGCGGACGGTCCCGCTGATCGTCGACGGCGAGGCGGTGGGCGCGGTGGTACTCCTCCGTGACGTGACCGAGCTCCGGCGTCGGGACCGCCTGCTGGTCCTGAAGGACGCCACGATCCGCGAGATCCACCACCGGGTGAAGAACAACCTCCAGACCGTGGCCAGCCTGCTCCGGATGCAGGCCCGGCGGATGGACCGTCCCGAGCTGCGGGAGGCGCTCCAGGAGAGCGAGCGGCGCATCCGGGCAATCGCGCTGGTCCACGAGACGCTGTCGGTCGAGCGCGGCGACGTCGTCGACTTCGATGCCGTAGCCGAGGAGGTCGTCGCCATGGTCCGCGACGGCCTCACGGGCCCACGGGTCGAGCTGTCGCTGCGCGGCTCGTGCGGCGAGCTGAGCTCCGACGTCGCCACGCCCCTCGCGGTGGTGATCACGGAGCTGGTCCAGAACTCGGTCGACCACGCGTTCGGTGAGGGCGGGGGGCGGATCGGCGTGGTGCTGGGACGGGACGACGGACGGGTGTTCGTCGAGGTCCGGGACGACGGGCGGGGCCTCCCGCCGGCGTTCTCGCTGGACGACGCCGGGCTGGGGCTCCAGATCGTCCGGGCGCTGGTGGAGAACGAGCTGGGGGGCGGCCTCACGCTGGACCGGGACGGCGGCACGACGGTTCGGGTGAGCGTGCCGGTGGAGGAGCGCCCCTAACCGGCGAAGCCGCCGAGCCGGAGCAGGACCAGCACGCCGGCGGCGAGGCTGATCACCGCCGCGACAGCCGCCACGACCCAGCGGCGGCTGATGCGGTGGACCTCGGGGGAGAGGCCGATCGGCTCGTGATAGGGCTCGGGACGGACCCGGGTCACGCTAGCCGACGGCGACCCGGCCGCTGGCGGCCTCTCGACGTCGGGCCCGGCGAAGGGCGCGGCGCTCCTCCTCGGAGGTGCCGCCCCAGACGCCGGCGTCCTGCGCGGTGGCCAACGCCCACTCCAAGCACTCGAGTCGAACCGGGCACTCCATGCAGATGGCCTTGGCGGCGTCGATCTGGACCGCGGCGGGGCCGGTGGTCCCGACGGGGAAGAAGAGTTCCGGGTCCTCGTCCTTGCACCTGGCTCGGTGAACCCAGTCCATACGATCACCCTCTCGCCGGGCCGGATCGGCACGCTTGTGAAGGTGTTCACAAAAGTCCGATTTCGAGACGCGCCGTGATCGCGCGAGGGCGCAAGTATAGTGACGGCCGTCGAGCCGTGACAATAGCGCCGCGCGAATTCCACGATGGTTGTTTGGTCGTCGCCCACCGGGGCGCCTCCGCCCAGGAGCCCGAGAACACGGTGGCGGCCTTCGAGGCGGCGGTGGCCGCCGGGGCGGATGCGGTCGAGCTCGACGTTCGGCTCACGGCGGACGGGATCCCGGTCGTCCTTCACGACCCCGACGTGGCGTCGACGACCGACGGCCGGGGGCCGGTCCACGCCCTGACGCTCGCGGAGGTCAAGCGGCTCGACGCCTCGGGCGGCCGGGGGCCGCGCCAGGAGGTGCCGACGCTGGCCGAGGCCCTGGACGTCCTCGGTCGCCACGCCGGCGTCGCCGTGGACCTCGAGATCAAGAACATCCCGGGCGAGCCCGCGTTCGACTCGCCGGACGAGGCGATCCTGAACGCGACGCTCCGGACGCTGGAGGCTTCGGGGTTCGGGGGCCCGGTGCTGGTCTCGTCGTTCAACTGGATCACGATCGAGCGGTGCAAGGAGGTGGCCCCCGAGCTGCCCACCGGGTTCCTG
Organism: Actinomycetota bacterium; assembly: GCA_036260395.1. Lineage (GTDB taxonomy): Bacteria > Actinomycetota > UBA4738 > UBA4738 > CALAEC01 > DASZZY01. The sequence continues at coordinate 13,436 of DASZZY010000041.1, read as the reverse complement.
ACGATCGCGGCCATGGAGCCGCGGGCCGCGCTCGTGTACGCGCGGCAGCGGGGGCACGACTTCATCCTGCCGCAGTCATCGGCGCTGCTGGCCGCCGGGGACCCCCTGGTGGAGGAGGCTCACCGGGAGGGCATCCGCGTGGGGACGTGGACCGTCGACGATCGCGGCGACCTGGCCACGCTGTTCGGATGGGGCGTCGACGCCGTGGCCTCGAACGTGCCGGCGCTGGCGGTCGCCGTCCGGGACGGCGGCGCCGGGCAGCGCTGAGCTTCAGGCGACCAGCGACAGGGCGTCGGGGACGAGCTCCAGCAGCAGCCGGCGCCGCTCGCCGAGGTACTCCCCGTCCATCTGGACGGGGAGCGGCTCCTCTGCGGTGATCTCGATGCGCTCCTGGTCCCGCAGGTACAGCACGTGCCGGTTCCGGACGTGCCGGCCCGACCCGAACATCTCCGTGACGATCCGGAGGACGAACGACGTGGTCAGGCGGTCGAGTCCCAGGCAGTCGATGCCGCCCTCCAGCCGGACGTCGGGGCAGATGCGCATCGGTCGGGACCCGAGGTAGGTGAACGGGTCGTTCTTCTGGCAGACCGCCAGGAACAGCCCGTCCCGGCGGTGCTCGAGGTTCGGTCCCCAGCGGACGATCACCGAGGGGCTTCGCCGATCGATGCCGCCGAAGAACAGGCGCAGGCCCGACCACACGTAGTACCCCTGCCCCACGGCCTTCTTGCGGAGCTGCCGCCGTTCGACCTCGCGGACGATCGCGCCGTCGAGCCCCATGCCGCAGGCGAACGTGAAGTGGCGCCCCTCCGCTCGGCCCAGCGCGACGCGGCGGGGTGGTGTCCGCAGGTTCGAGAGCAGGTAGGCCGTGGCGTCGATCGGGTCCCGCGGGATCCCCAGGGAGCGCGCCATGACATTCGTTCCCCCGCCCGGGATGATCCCCAGGGGAACGTGGCTGCCGGCCAGCCCGTTGGCGACCTCGTTGACGGTCCCGTCGCCCCCGAGCGAGACGACCAGGTCGACCCCCTCGTGGACGGCCCCCTTGGCCAGGTAGCTCGCGTGCCCCTGGCGCTTCGTCAGCGTCATCTCCACCTTGGCCTCCGAGGCCAGGGCGTGCTCGATGACCGACACCGCTCGCGGCGTCACGGTGGCCGCCGCGGTGTTCACGATCAGCAGGGCGCGCATCGGGCCATTCTAGGCGGCGGCCGCGCGGTCCCGACCGTCCGTAGAATCTCGCGCGTGGCTCGATGGATGGCCCGCCGGCCCGCCGGGACGCGACCCGCGTTCGAGCGCGTCCTGGCTGAGGTGGAGCGCGGGAAGGAGGCGCTCGTCCGGGCCGTCCCCTCGCCCCGCGGACACCCCGGCCCGCTGGCCGAGGCGCTCCTGGCCTTCGAGGAGTCGCTGGCCCGGGCGCGGGGCCACATGCCGGGCTGGCGGGGGCCCGAGGCCGAGGGGCCCTGGGTCCGGTGTGACGAGGCCCTGGCCGAGGCCGCCCGGCGCGCCGAGCGGCTGCGGCTCGCCGCCCCGCCGCTGGACTACGAGACGCTGGTCACGGTCCTCGGCGACCTGATGGCGCCGCTGGACGCCTTCGAGGACGCCGACCGGGCCCTGCGCCGCTGAATCACTCCGCCAGCCGACCGTGGCCGGACTCCTCCACCTCGACGTCGTACACGGGCAGGTCGCCCTCGATGCGCGCCGCCGGGTGGAGCCTGTGGGCGTCGGCGCGTCCGCCGGTCATCAGATGGCGCACCTCGCACCCCGCGGCGACCAGGGCGTCGGCCAGCATCCGGCGGTGGCACCGCCACCACATCGACTCGGCGCACATGACGGCGGTCGGCGTCTCCGTCGACGTCTCGATCAACCGGCCCCGGGCCTCGCGGAACTCCTCCGTCTCCATGTGGTCGGCGTAGCCCCGGAACCCCGAGGAGCGAAGGGCGGCATGCCGGGAGTCCGGCCGGGCCTTCCGCCAGCCGCCGAACGCGGGCTCCCATCGGTAGGAGATGCCGCTGTCGCCAAGAGATGCGGCGAGGGCGTCCTTCCCGAACTGGGGGTGCTTCCGAGAGCCGGGCGCCGTCCGGACGTCGACCAGGCGCCGGATCCCGGCGCCCGCCAGGAGCGACACGAATTCGTCGATGGCACGGGCGCCGTGTCCGACCGTGTAGATCGTGACGCTCATGGGGCGGCGGGGTCCAACGCCACCGGGAGGGCCGTGCGGGCCCAGCCGCTGAGCGGTCGGCCCTCCCGCCATCGCTGGTACTTGGCGGCGAGCAGGCGGCGGGCGATCGCCTCTTCGTCCGCGTCCCTGACCACCCGCCCCCGCACCGGCCGATCCAGCTCTCCGATCCGCAACGTGGCCACGGGATCCGCCAGGAGGTTCCGGACCCAGTCGGAGCGGTCCCCACCTCCCGAGAGGAGGTACACGGTCTCGTCTCGGACGCCGAACCAGATCTCGATCGTGTGCGAGCCCCCCGTGCGCCGCCCGCGCGTCGTGAGGTAGGCGAATGGCTCGCCGGCCACCGACGCGAACGCGCTCATCGGAGCCCCAGCCGCTCGCGCGCCTCGACGTCGCCGTCGCTCACGGCCCCGTACGCTAGCCGCCGGGAGGGGATCTCGTGCGGGACCGGGCCCCGTCCTGTACCCTCTCGCTGCCCGCGGGAAAGGGAGACCGACTCAAGGAGGAGTCCGTTGAGCACGATCGACATCGTCACCGAGATCCCCGGACCGAGGTCCCGCGCGGTGGTGGAGCGGAAGGCCACGGTCGTCGCCGACGCCCTCGACCTTCACACCGAGACGATCATCGATCGAGCGGAGGGCGCCGCCTTCACGGACCTCGACGGCAACACGCTCCTCGACTTCTCCGGGGGGCTCGGCTGCCACATCGTCGGGTACTCCCACCCGAAGGTCGTGGAGGCCGTCCAGCGGGCCGCCGGGCGGTTCTCCCACACCGACTTCTCGGTCATCCCCTACGAGTCCTACGTCGAGCTGGCCGAGCGCCTGGTGAGCGCCACGGGCGGCGGCGAGCGGAAGGTCTTCCTGGCCAACTCCGGCGCGGAGGCCGTGGAGAACGCGGTGAAGATCGCCAGGGCCGCCACCGGGCGGTCGGCGATCCTGTGCTTCGAGGGGGCGTTTCACGGCCGGACACTGCTGGCCATGACGCTCACGAGCCGGCACGCCCCGTACAAGACGGGCTTCGGTCCCTTCGCCCCCGAGGTCTACCGCCTTCCGTACGCGTACCCCTACCGGAGTCCGGACCCCGACCGGGCGGGGGCGCTGGCCCTCGAGGCCATCGAGCGGGCGTTCACCACCTCCGTGGACCCCTCGAACGTCGCGGCCGCCATCATCGAGCCGGTCCTCGGCGAGGGGGGGTTCGTCGTTCCCTCTCCCGACTTCCTCCCGGGGCTGGCGGAGATCCTCCGCCGGCACGGGATCCTGCTCATCGCCGACGAGATCCAGACCGGCTACGGGCGGACCGGGCGGTTCCTGGCCTCCGAGCACTTCGGCGTGGAGCCCGACCTGGTGACGCTCGGCAAGTCGATCGCCTCGGGATACCCGCTCACCGCGGTGGTCGGCCGGGCCGAGGTGATGGATGCCACGGGTCCCTCGACGATCGGCGGCACCTACGTCGGGAACCCGGTCGCCTGCGCCGCCGCCAACGCCGTCCTCGACGTGATCGAGGAGGAGGGCCTGGTCGAGCGGGCGGAGGCCGTGGGGAAGACGATCCGCTCGCGGTGGGAGGAGGTCTCCAGCGACCTCCCGGAGATCGGCGAGATCCGGGGTCTGGGCGCCATGGTCGGCGTGGAGTTCGTCAAGGACCGGGAGACCAAGGAGCCGAACCGGGAGCTGGTGTCGCGGATCACCTCCGGCACCACCGGGCGCGGCGTCGTCTCGGTATCGTGCGGCATCTACAAGAACGTCCTCCGGCACCTGATGCCGCTGATCATCAGCGACGAGGAGCTGGCCGAGGGCCTCGACGTGATGACGGACGTGGCCGTGGGCTCGCGCGACGAGCCGATGGCGCCGCCGGACCCCGAGGCCGTCTAGGGCAGGGCGAGCTCGACGGTCAGCGAGAGCTTGGCCGTCCTGGCGGCCGCCCCGCCGGCGTTCTCGGCCCCGATCACGACGGTGTAGTCACCGGGCGGGACCGGGATGCCGCCGGACTTCCCCTGCCACCGGCGGTCGATCTTCTTGCCGGTCCCGGTCAACCGCCGGACGACGTTCCCGGCCTCGTTGCTGATCTCGATCCACCAGTCGAGCTTGCCGGAGAGCTTCGCCCGGAAGCGGATGTCGCCCTCGCCGGGGGCCAGCGTCTTCGGGTTCCGCCGCGGGTTGTAGATCTTCGGCAGGCCGATCTTCGTGGCGCCCTTCCGGATGGCCGGCAGCTTGTCGTACAGCTTCTGCCCGGGGCACGTCGTGTAGCCGGTGTCCCGGTGCCCGGAGATCGTCCGGAGAGTCACGACCTCGCCGGCGTCGTAGAACGTGTTGGACCCACCGGCCGACGTCATCTTCGAGGAGCCGTTCGGCTTCCGGTGGGCCACGTCGAGCCGCCACGCCAGCAGTTGCTTGTAGGCCTTGGTGACCTTCCACGGGACCTTGGCGGTCGTGAAGTTCCCCATGGCCGCCACGCCGGTGCTCCCGGTGTTGAACCCCATCGCGTGCGCGCCGATCACCGGCCGGGCCATGCCGCCGAACCGCCCCTCGTAGATCCGCCCGAAGCGATCGATCAGGAAGTTGTAGGCGATGTCGCAGTACTTGCGCGACGACCCCGTGTGGTACGCGTAGACGCCCCGCACCACGTCGTCGGCCTCGGCCTTCGTGTACGAGTTCGACCCGGCGGTGTGGTGGACGTAGGCCATCTTGAGCTTGGCCGCGTAGTCGGGAGCGTCGCAGCCGCCCCACTCATTACGGAGGCTCTCGTCCGCGCCCCACTCGGATCGCGTGATGATCGCCGGCTTCTTGGCCAGGGCCGAGGCGGGGGCCGGCGCGGCCATCCCCCACAGGGCCCGCCAGCCGCGGGCCAGGGCGTCGCCGAGGCTGGCCAGCGCCGACCGCTCCCAGGCCGTCCCCGAGGAGTTGATGTACACGAGCCGGACGTCGCGGAGCGCCTCGCCGGCCGGGAGGCGCAGGCGGACGCGGAGGCACTCGGCCTCCCCCGTCCACAGCGGCGGGGTGCCCTGGAGCCCGTGGTCGTCGGGGGAGCCGGGATCGGGCCCCTCGTCCGGGTCGGCCACCACGCGGGCCGAACGATCCAGGGCGCCGGCCGAGCCCCACGACAGCCGGACCGGAACGGGGGCCTCGCCGGACTGCCGCCAGGCGACGCCGACCATCGTGAACCGGATCGGGGCGCAGCGGACCGCCGGCTCCGACCACGAGGCCCGCGGGGCGCGCACCGCGCCGGCCTCCGTCACGGCCGCCCCCGGCGCGAGCGGACGGAGGTCGAGCGCCTCGGTCCGGACGACCGTCTCCGGCGCGGCCGCTGCCACCACGGGAGGCAGGATGCCCAGGACGAGCCCGGCCATGATGACGGCCGCGAGGGAGCGGAACGGGATCTTGAGCGGGGAAGGCATGGGTTCCCGATTCTGCCTCAGCCCGCCCGGGACGTAAAGATTTTCGGAGACCGAAGTCGAAAACGGGCCATCTCCGGCCACTACAATCGGGCGTCGAGCCGATGCTCGACCAGGAGCGCACCCCCCCGCCGGCAGCGGACGAAGGACGCGACAACGGCGCGTCCGGCGCCGCCGGGCCGCCCCCTGGCGAGCCGCCGCGTCCGTCGCTCCAGGCGTGGACCGAGCACGTCGCCGGCTCGGTGACCGCGTCGACCCACGAGGTGCTCAGGCGCTTCGCCGGCGAGCTCCACCAGACGCTGACCGCGATCCGGGAGCGCGTGGACGATGCGTCCGCTCGCCTCGGCGGCGAGATCGAGCTCTATCGTGACGTTCCGGGACAGATCGCCGAGGCCCTCGAGACGCTGGGCCAGGCCCTGTCCGAGGTGGCCGGTGCCCAGGCCGCCGTGGAGGAGCGGCTCGAGTCGGTGGCCGCGGAGACCTCGGTCGTCCGCGCCCGCCTGGAGGACCTGGTCGACGGGGACCGAGCGGTCGCCGAGCGGCTGGACCGCCTCGGGGCGGCGGGCGACCGCACTTCCGCCGAGATCGCCTCGGCGAGCGCGTCGGCGGTGGAGCGGGAGGAGCGCATCGCCTCGTCGCTGGACGGCGTCCGGGCCTCGGTGGCCGAGGTGGCCGCCGGGCAGGCCCGGATCGCCGAGGACGCCACGGCGGTCCGCTCCGCCGTCCGCTCCGACCTCGTCGACGAGGTCACCGACGCCGTCACGGTCCCGGTGGAGGGGCTCCGCGAGGAGGTGGCCCAGCTCCGCGCCCGCCTGGAGACCGGTGGCCGGTCGCGTCCGGCCGCCCGGCTGGCCGCGGACCTGTCCGCGGTCGAGTCGCGGCTGGAGCAGGTCGAGGCCGCGGTCGGCCACGACCTCGTCGAGGCGGTGTTCGAGCGCATGGAGCAGGCCTTCGACCGGCGGTTCGACGCGCTCGTCCAGCTCGTCGACGCCCGCCTCCGCGACCTCCCCGCGCCGACCGTCGAGCCGGCCAGGCGCGGCCTCCTCCGCCGCGCGTAGCGCCGCGCCGGTTGGAGCCCGGTCTGGTCGGCGGCTACGATGGAGCTCCCCCGTCCATCCCGAGGAGGACCACCAGATGCCCGAACGCGTGACCCGGCCCCGGCGGTCGTGCCTGTCCGTCCCGGGGTCGAGCCCCAAGATGCTCTCCAAGGCGCCGGGCCTGCCGGCCGACGAGGTGTTCATGGACCTCGAGGACTCCGTGGCCCCCCTCGCCAAGGAGGAGGCCCGCGGGAACGTGGTGCAGGCCCTCAAGGAGGGGGACTGGTCGGGGAAGACCGTGGTCGTCCGGGTGAACGGCGTCTATACGAAGTGGTGCGCCGGCGACGTGCAGGAGGTCGTCGGGAGCGCGGGGCAGTACCTGGACTGCCTGATGATCCCCAAGGTCGAGCACCCCTCCGACGTCCAGTTCGTCGACAACCTGCTACGGATGGTCGAGGACACCATCGGCCTCGAGAAGCGGATCGGGCTTGAGGTCCAGATCGAGACCGCCACGGGGCTCCGCAACATCCACGACATCGCCGCGGCCAGCGACCGGACCGAGACGCTCATCTTCGGCCCAGCCGACATGAGCGCCTCGCTGGGCCTTCCCACGGTCACCGCGGGGCTCCCGATGCCCGGGTACCCCGGGGACCACTGGCACCACGTGCTGATGACGATCCTCGTCGCCGCCCGCCACGCCGGGGTCCAGGCCATCGACGGCCCGTACCTCCTGATCAAGGACCTCGACGGGTTCCGGGAGATGGCCACCCGGGCCCGAGCCCTGGGCTACGACGGGAAGTGGGCCCTCCACCCGGGCCAGATCGATGTCCTCAACGACGTGTTCACGCCGTCCCAGGAGGAGTTCGACAAGGCGGAGGCCATGCTGGAGGCCTACCGGCACGCCACGGAGGTCGAGCGCCGCGGCGCGGTGATGTTCGGCAACGAGATGATCGACGAGGCCAGCCGGAAGATGGCCGAGCAGCTGGTCGCCCGCGGCCGGGCCGCCGGTCTGACGCGCGCGAGGTCGTTGGAGGAGTTCACGGGATCGGGGGGCGGATGAGCATCGCGCGCCCGGCATGAGACTCGAAGCCGCCCGCGGAGCGGTCGACGCCGCCGCGTCCCTGGTCGACCGGGCCACCGGCCGCCTCTCCGAGGTCACGGTCGAGGACGGGAAGGTCTCGATCGCCAGGCTCGACGACCACCAGGTCTTCGCCTACGACCTGGCCCACGCGGCCAGTGCCATCCAGGGCTGCCGCACGATGCTCGCGTACGCCGAACGCGGAGAGTTCGAGGCGGAGCTGGCGTCCTTCTACATCGCCGACACGGTCGCCGATCTCGTCGGCCGGCTCGTGGGCCGGGAAGGGTGGTGGGGGGTCGACCCCGCCATACTCGCGCCCGCCCACGACTTCGTCCAGGAACACCGGGCCGCGGACTTCATCGAGGCCCTGGGAGGTCGGGTCATCGAGCGGGGCGGGGGCCCCACCCACCTGCCCGACGAGTTCGAGATGGCCCGCGAGACGTTCCGGCGGTTCACGGAGGACAAGATCCGCCCCGTCGCCGAGCACGTCCACCGCGGCAACGAGGACGTCCCCGAGGACGTCATCAAGGGGCTGGCCGAGCTGGGGGGCTTCGGGCTCTCGGTCCCCGAGGAGTACGGCGGGCTCGCCTCGGGCGGCGAGAGCGACTACCTCGGCATGATCGTGGCCACCGAGGAGCTGTCGCGGGGCAGCATCGGCATCGGGGGATCGCTCATCACCCGCCCCGAGATCCTCACCCGCGCCATCGTCAAGGGCGGCACCGACGAGCAGAAGAAGCGGTGGCTGCCGCGGATCGCCAGCGGCGAGCTGATGGTCTCGGTGACCGTCACCGAGCCCGACTTCGGGTCGGACGCGGCGGCCGTCTCGGTCCCGGCGACGCCGGTCGAGGGCGGGTGGAAGATCCGGGGGGTCAAGACGTGGGCCACCTTCGCCGGCCGGGCCAACGCCCTCATGCTGTTGGCCCGCACCGATCCCGACCGGTCCAAGGCCCACCGGGGGCTGTCGCTGTTCGTCGTGGACAAGCCCGAGGCACCGGGGCACCACTTCCGCTTCGAGCAGGACGGCGGCGGCACCATGGAGGGCAGGACGATCGACACGATCGGCTACCGGGGGATGCACTCCTACGAGATCGCCTTCGACGACTGGGTCGTCCCTGCCGACAACCTCGTGGGCGGCGAGGAAGGGCTGGGCAAGGGCTTCTACCTGACGATGGAGGGGTTCGAGAACGGCCGGCTTCAGACGGCTGCCCGGGCCGTCGGTGTCATGCAGGCGGCCTTCGAGGCCGCTCGGGACTACGCCCGGGAGCGGGTCGTGTTCGGCCGTCCCGTCGGCGAGTACCAGCTCACGAAGTGGAAGCTCTCCCGCATGGCGGCCCTCGTCCAGGCCGGACGTCAGACGGCCTACGACGTGGGTCGGCGGATGGCCACCGGCACCGGCACCCTCGAGGCGGCGATGGTGAAGGCCTACGTCTGCCGAGCCGCCGAGTGGGTCACGCGGGAGGCCCAGCAGATCCACGGCGGGATGGGCTACGCGGAGGAGTACGCGGTGAGCCGCTACTTCGTCGATGCCCGTGTGCTATCGATCTTCGAGGGCGCCGACGAGGTTCTCTGCCTCCGCCTCATCGCCCGCCGGCTGGCGGAAGGGTCCTGAACCAGAACGCACAGCGAGTTCGCGCTAGCAGACGGAGGGATCGAAGCGATGAGAGAGGCCAGACCGTTCGGGCGGTACTTCGACGACTTCGAGGTGGGCGACGTCTACCGGCACTGGCCCGGGAAGACGATCACCGAGTACGACGACCACCTGTTCTGCGCGATCACCTGGAATCACCACCCGCTCCACACGAACGCCCACTACGCGGAGGAGACCACCCAGTTCAAGCGGAACGTCGTCGTGGGGAACCTGGTGTACTCGCTGGCCCTCGGGATGAGCGTCCCCGACGTGTCGGGCAAGGCCATCGCCAACTTGGAGGTCGAGTCGCTGAAGCACACGGCGCCGATGTTCCACGGTGACACCCTGTACGCGGAGACGACGGTGCTCGACAAGAAGGAGTCCTCGTCGAAGCCGGACCGCGGCGTCGTCACGGTCGAGACGCGCGGCTACAACCAGGACGGCGTCGAGGTCCTGTACTTCCGACGGAAGGTGCTGGTGCCCAAGAGCGGTTCCCTCGAAGAGCAGCCCGCTCGTCCGGAACCGAAGTCCGAATAGCCTTCGCGGCTCGATGGGGGATCCGCACGGCCTGGCACGCGTCACCGAGGACGTGATCCGGTGCACGCGCTGTCCCCGGTTGGTGGCATGGCGAGAGCAGGCCGGCCGCCACCCGCCGAGGCGGTTCGCCGACTGGACGTATTGGTCCCGGCCGGTCCCAGGATTCGGCGACCCCGACGCCCGCATGCTGGTCGTCGGACTGGCGCCCGCCGCCGACGGCGGGAACCGGACCGGGCGCATCTTCACCGGCGACCGCTCCGGCGACTGGCTGTACCGGGCGCTGCACCGCGCCGGGTACGCCAACCAGCCCCATTCCGTTCATCCGGATGACGGCCTGCGCCTGAGGGGCGTGTACGTGGCGGCCGCGGTGCGGTGCGCGCCGCCGGCCAACCGACCGACCCCGGACGAGCGCGACAACTGCCTCCCATACTTGGTCCGCGAGCTCGAGCTCCTGCGCGACCTCCGGCTCATCGTGGCGCTCGGTTCGTTCGCCTGGGACGCCGCGCTGCGGGCGCTCGCGGCCCTGGGCCACGCGACCAGGCCGAAGCCGAGGTTCGGCCACGGCGCCGAGGCCGAGGTCGGCCCGTACCGCCTCCTGGGCTCCTATCACCCGAGTCAGCAGAACACGTTCACCGGGACGCTGACCGAGCCGATGTTCGACGCGGTGTTCGTCCGGGCCCGGGAGCTGACGGGGTGATCGACTACGACGACCCCGGCTGGGGTGCCGCGTTCAAGGTCCTGATCCCGTTCGCGGTGTTCTCGAAGAAGGTCCGCACGTCGGCTCGTAGGAGTGCGCTGATAGCATTGCGCCTGCTCTACATGGCCTTCGTAACGGCCCTGGTCCTGTACGTCCATGTCCTTACCTTCATCGTCCCAGGCGTCGCGGTGGAGGGCATGTTCGTTCTCTGGGTGGCAAATCTTTCGGTGATCATGCTAGTGCTCGACCTCTGGCTGGCGGCCCGGCCCTTGGACATCACATCGGAGAGGGCATTGGTCGACTCCTACCGAACCAACTTCTTCTTCAAGCTGGCCGCCAGCGAGGTCCCCGCGCTGGCCGGGTTCGCCTTGGCGTTCGTCGGCGATTCGCTTGCTCCTTACCTCGTCGGCATGGTCGCCGGCCTCCTTGGCCTGGCGATCGCTGCGCCGACGAGGGCCAACATCGAGCGGCGGCAGCGGGAGATCAGCGCCCGGGGGTCGACGCTCTCCCTCGGCCGGGCGCTCGTGAACGTGCCGGGTCGATAGCCGGACCCCGGCGTATCCTGGCTGCGTGCGGCGCGGAACCCACTTCCACGTGACGATCCCGGACCCCGACGCGGGGCCGGTCAAGGTCAGCACGATCCGCCGCGTGGCCGGCACGTTCCGGCCCTACAAGCGCACGGTGCGGGTCATCGTGGCGGCGATCCTGCTGGCGGCCATGCTCGGCGTGGTCAACCCGATCCTCATCAAGATCATCTTCGACCGCGCGCTGTTCGTGCCGGGCGGCGTGCGGCTCGATCTGCTCCTCGGCCTGGTCGGACTGATGATCCTGATCCCGATCGCGGCCGCGGGGCTCGGGATCTACCACACCTACCTGTCCAACCTCGTCGGCCAGCGGGTCATGCAGGACCTGCGCAACTCGCTCTACGAGCACCTCCAGGGGATGCCGCTCCGGTTCTTCACGACAACCCGGACCGGCGAGATCCAGTCCCGGTTGGCCAACGACATCGGCGGCGTCCAGGTGGTGGTCACCGACACCGCCTCCACGATCTTGTCGAACTCGGTCGTGATCCTGTCGAGCGTCGTGGCCATGCTCATCCTGTCGTGGCAGCTGACGCTGCTCTCGTTCGTCACGCTGCCGTTCTTCCTGTGGCTGATGCGCCGGGTCGGGAAGGCCCGGCAGCAGGTGGCCGCCTCGACGCAGTCGAGCATGGCCGACATCTCGGCCGTGGCGGAGGAGACCCTGTCGGTCTCCGGCATGGTGCTGTCGAAGGCCTTCGGGCGTCGGCACCACGAGATCCAGCGGTTCCGGCGGGAGAACGAGCGGCTCACCGCGCTCCAGATCCGCCAGCAGATGATCGGTCGGGCCTTCTCCAACGTGATCTACGCGTTCTTCTCGATCACGCCGGCGCTCGTGTACCTGGTCGCCGGCCTGGTCAACAGCGGGGGCGGGAGGGCGGTCCTCACCGCGGGGACGGTGGTGGCCTTTACCACGCTCCAGAGCCGGATGTTCTTCCCGATGGGCCAGATGCTCGAGATCGGCGTCGAGGTCCAGAGCGCGATGGCGCTGTTCGACCGGGTCTTCGAGTACCTCGACATGCCGCACGAGATCGTGGACCGTCCCGGGGCCCGCGCCGTGCCGAAGGAGCGCGTGGAGGGGCGCATCCGGTTCCGCAACGTGTGGTTCCGGTACGACGGTCCGCCGGAGGCCACGCCGGTCAGCCCCCCCGACGCCGCGGCCGGGGACGGCGACCGTCGCCCGCGGGAGTGGACGCTCGAGGACGTCGACCTGGAGATCGAACCCGGGCAGCTGGCCGCCCTCGTGGGGCCCAGCGGCGCCGGGAAGACGACGATGACCTACCTCGTCCCGCGGTTCTACGATGTCCAGCGCGGCGCGGTCGAGATCGACGGCGCCGATGTCCGGGACATCAAGCTCGAGAGCCTCGGCGAGATGATGGGGATCGTCACCCAGGAGACGTTCCTGTTCCACTCGACGGTGCGCGAGAACCTCCTGTACGGCCGCCCCGACGCGACCCAGGAGCAGCTCGAGGCGGCGGCCCGCGCCGCCTTCATCCACGAGCGCATCGCCGAGCTGCCCGACGGCTACGACACGACCGTCGGCGAGCGCGGGTACCGGCTCTCGGGCGGCGAGAAGCAGCGCCTGGCCATCGCCCGGGTCGTCCTCAAGGACCCCCGCATCCTGATCCTCGACGAGGCCACCTCGTCGCTGGACACCACCTCCGAGCGCCTCGTGCAGGAGGCCCTGCGGCCGCTGATGGCGGGGCGCACCACGATCGCCATCGCCCACCGGCTCTCCACGATCCTGGCCGCGGACGTCATCTTCGTCCTCGACCGCGGCCGCGTGGTGGAGCGGGGGACCCACACGGAGCTGCTGCGGCACGGCGGCCTGTACGCGCGGCTCTACCAGGAGCAGTTCCGCGGCGGGCAGGTGGAGGCCGAGTGCGAGGACGGGCTGGTCCTCGCCTCCGGCCGGGTCGTGCCCCGCTCGACCGACGCGAAGATCAACTAGAGATCCAGCTCGTAGGACAGCAGGCGGAACCCGTCGTCCCAGACCTTGTCCGGGCCGCGGCGGAACCCCATCCCCTCGTACATCTTCCTCGCGGCGGCCATGCCGTCGGTGGTGTTGAGCGTCAGCCGGCGCTTTCCGGCCCGTCGCGCGGCCTCGATGGCCGCCTCCATGAGCCTCCGGCCGGTGCCGCGGCGCCGGGCGTCGGGGCGCACGCCGAGCATCCGGACGTGGGCCTCGTCGGGTTCCAGCGGGTCGCGCGGATGGCCGCCCGGGATCCGGCCGTCGAGCTCGACCGTCACGGTGCCCAGCACCTCGCCGTCCTCGACCGCGGCCAGCACGGTGGCGTGGCGGGCCCGCGTCCGGACGTCGGCCA
>DASZZY010000040.1:0-41220 GCA_036260395.1 Actinomycetota bacterium | reverse complement strand
GCGAGGGCTTCGCCGCCTCGATCGTGGCCCGGCGGCTGGAGGACGGGCGGGAGCGATGGAGGTTCCGGCTCGGGGCCGCGGTGCTCGGCGGCTTCGCGGCGGACGAGGAGCGCGTGTACGCGGGGAGCCGAGCGGGGGAGGTGGTCGCGGTCGGGCTGGAGGACGGCGAGGAGGCCTGGCGGTTCCGGGCCGGCGGCCGGGTGGAGACCGCCCCCGCCGCGGCGGAGGGGCTGGTCGTCGCGGTCGCGGAGAACTACCGGACCGGGGAGGCCTCCGTGGTGGCCCTGGAGGCCGAATCCGGGCGCCGGGCCTGGGCCTTCTCGGCGCCGGGGCCCGATGTCGGCGCCTCGTCCCCGGCGATCGGCCGAGGCACCGTGTTCGTCGGTCTCGGCGACGGGCGCGTGCGCGCGCTCGACCTCCGGACCGGGCAGGAGCGGTGGGCGGCGCCCGTGCTGGCAACCTCGTTGGGCGCCCGGGCCTTCACGCCGGAGCTGGTCCCGGCCGTCCCCGGCGACCTCGTCGTCGCCGACGTCGCGCACGTGTACCGGCTCGACGCCGCCACGGGCGAGGAGCGATGGTCGTTCCGCATCAGCGAGCTGCTGTTCCGCGGTGGCCCGGCGGTCTCGGACGGGGCCGTCCTCGTGGGCGACGACGGTGGAGGGCTCTCCGCCATCTCGCTCGAGGAGGGCGTCCGGGTGTGGCGGGCCGACCTGGGGCCCGCCCCGCTGGGCGCCCTGGCCGTCGCCGCCGACCGGGTGTTCGCCGCTGGGCTGGGGCGGGGTGGTCGGGTCGTCGCCCTGGAGACCGACGACCGCGGGGCCCTGAGCCGCGAGGCGTCGGACTCCGAGCTCTCGGTGGGCCGCGCGCTCCTGAACTTCATCGCGGCCGCGGCGGCCGTCGGCGCCGTCGTCCTCGTCCTGTTCCGGCTCGTCCTGCGGGTGCGCCCGCGCGAGCCCGCCGAGGCGGAGCCGTGAGCCGGAAGCGTCGGCGCCGGAAGCCGAGGGGGCCCGGCCGGCAGCCGCGGGGCGGCCCTCGGCCCGCGGCCGGGGCAGGCCCGGACGCGGGCGGGGATCGCCGGGCCGGGGATCCCGAGCAGGGCGGCCAGCGGGCCGGCCGGGCTCCCCGCGGCGAGCGACCCGCCGGCGAAGCTGGCAGGGACCAGGCGTCGGCGGAGGGCCGCCCCGCCGTCCCATCGCCGTTCCCGCCGTTCGCCGTGTCCATGGCGCGGGGGCTCCGAGTCGTCGGGGGATCCGCGCCGCTGCTCGCCGCCACGTTCCTCTCGGCCCTGGCCACCTGGGGAACCGTGGTGGCGCTGGGAGCCGACGCGTCGCTCCGCTACCTGGTCGTGGAGATGGCCGCCTCGCCGCTCCACGTGTTCTTCGACGTCGACCCGATCTTCCGGCTGGGGGGCACGTCGACGGACGCCCTGGTGACCACCGCCGCGCTCGGCGCGGTCCGGGGGGTCACCTTCGGGCTCCTCCTGTTGCTGATCGCCGCCCGCCTGCGCGGCGAGCCCGACCTGGCGGCGGCGCTCCGCCCCCTCCCCAAGGTGGCCCTGTCGCTGTTCGCCGTCTACGTCGCCGAGGTCGCGGCTGTCCTCGGCACCGCCGAGCTCCTGGTGGGGTTGCTGGGGCCGGCCTCCCGGCTGATCCTCCCGCTGGTGGCGCTCCACTTCCTGGCGTTCGTCCCGGTCGTGGTGGCGCTCGAGCGCACCACGGCCCGGGACGGGCTCGTCCGGGGGCTCCGCGCCGCGCGCCTCCCCGCCGGGCGACACCTCCTGATGATGGTGTTCTACTTCCTGTTCTCGCTCTACCTGGCCTCCGGCACCCCGCCGCTCGCGCCGGCGACGCCCTCCATCCTCGGATGGGCGTTCGCGCTGGCGGTGAGCTTCCTCCACGTCTCGGTCACCGCCGCGCTCGCGTATCGGTGGCTGGCCGTCCGGCGGGAGCCCGCGGTCGTCCAGTCCGCCAAGGCCCTGCGGGGGCAGGGGGCGGACGCGGGTGGACGTCGGTCGCGGTGAGCTTGCTACACTGAGGCGCCGGCCGCGAAGGCCGAGCACACACGCCCGGGGACCCGTCCCCCCGGTCCGGTGGCCGTCGGTCGCCGGAGGGGCCGGGGCAGAGCCGGGCGGAGGAGCGAACCGGAAAGGAGGCACGCGTGCCGGTCATCACCCGCCGCCAGCTGCTCGAGGCCGGCGTCCACTTCGGACACCAGACCCGTCGGTGGAACCCGAAGATGCGCCGCTTCATCTACGGGGAGCGGGGCGGCATCTACATCGTCGACCTCGAGAAGACCCTGGCCGGGCTGGAGGAGGCGTACGCGTTCGTGCGCGATGTCGCCCGGCGGGGCGACACCGTGCTGTTCGTGGGGACGAAGAAGCAGGCCCAGGACGTGGTGGCCGAGCACGCGTCCCGGGTGGGCATGCCGTTCGTGAACACCCGCTGGCTGGGAGGGATGCTCACCAACTTCCAGACGATCTACCAGCGGCTGCGGCGGCTGGTCGAGCTCCGCGAGATGGAGCGCTCCGGCGCGTTCGACGTCCTCCCGAAGAAGGAGGTCCTGCGCCTGCGCCGGGAGAAGGAGAAGCTCGAGCGGAACCTGGCCGGGATCCAGAACATGGAGCGCCTCCCCGGTGCCGTGTTCGTCATCGACACCAAGAAGGAGCAGATCGCGGTCACCGAGGCCAACAAGCTCGGCGTGCCCGTGGTGGCCATCGTCGACACGAACTGCGACCCCGACGAGGTGGACTTCGTGATCCCCGGGAACGACGACGCCATCCGGGCCGTGACGCTGGTGACCGCCGTGATCGCCGACGCGATCCAGGAGGGCCAGGCGCAGGCCGGACGCGACATGGTGGAGCGGGCCGGCGGAGCGACGTTCGAGCCGGACGAGCCTGAGCGGCCCCCCGTCCCGGACATCGAGCCCGAGGTGGCCCCCGAGATCGCCGCCGAGCCGGGGCCCACGCTGGCCCAGGCCGAGACGCCCGCCGAGCAGGCCTCCGAGGCGGCCGGTGCCGCCGTGACGGAGCCCGAGCAGGCCCCGGCCACCGAGCCGCGCGAGGAGCCGGCGCCCCGGGGGCCGGCGGGCGAGCCGGGGGCCGCGCCCGGGGGAGGGGAGCCGGCGCCCGGCCGGGGCGAGGGCTGAGAACGCGTATGGGACAATCGCCGAGGGAGCCATGGGGATCAGCGCAGAAGAGGTGAGGAGGCTTCGGGAGCTGACCGGGGCCGGCATGATGGACTGCAAGCGCGCGCTGGAGGAGGCGGGCGGCGACATCGAGCGGGCCCAGGACATCCTCCGCACCAGGGGGCTGGCGGCGGCCGGGAAGCGGGCCGGGAAGGTCGCCGGCGAGGGCGTCGTCGAGTCGTACATCCACATGAATGGGAAGCTCGGCGTCCTCGTGGAGGTCAACTGCGAGACCGACTTCGTGGCGAACACCGACGAGTTCCGGACGCTGGCCCGCGACCTGGCGATGCAGATCGCGGCGGCCGACCCGTGGTGGATCGCGCGGGACCAGGTCCCCGAGGACGTCCTCGACCAGGAGCGGAAGATCTTCGAGGCCCGCGCCCGGGAGGAGGGCAAGCCGGACCAGGTGATCCCCCGGATCGTCGAGGGCCGCCTGGAGGCCTTCTACCGGGAGCGGTGCCTGCTCGACCAGCCGTTCTTCAAGGACATGGAGGGCAAGCGAACCGCCGGCGACCTGCTCGCGGAGGTCAGCGCCAAGGTCGGCGAGAAGGTCGAGGTCCGGAGGTTCGCCCGGTTCGTCCGCGGCGAGGACGTGGCGGAGCGGCCGTGAGGAGCGCCGCCGAGCCGGCCGCCGAGCTGGCCTACCGGCGGGTACTGCTGAAGCTGTCCGGCGACGCGTTCGCGCCGCCGGCCGGCGACTTCGGGATCTCCGACGAGGCCGTCGAGCTGCTGGCCCGGCAGCTGGCCGAGGTGCTCGAGCTGGGCGTCCAGCCGGCGGTGGTGGTCGGGGGCGGCAACATCTTCCGGGGGCGCGATGCGCCGAGCATGGACCGGGCCCGGGCCGACTACGTCGGCATGCTGGCCACGGTCATGAACGCCCTGGTCCTGCAGGACGCGCTGGAGCGCAGCGGCGTGGTGACCCGCGTCCAGACGGCCATCGCGATGGCCCAGATCGCCGAGCCCTACATCCCCCGGAAGGCCATGCGCCACCTCGAGAAGGGCCGGATCGTCATCTTCGCGGCGGGGCTGGGCCGCCCGTTCTTCTCGACGGACACCACGGCGGCACAGATCGCGCTGGAGATCCACGCGGAGGCGATCCTGAAGGGGACCGGGGTCGACGGCGTCTACGACGCCGACCCCCGACTGAACCCCGACGCCGTGAAGTTCAGCGACCTGGAGTACATCGAGGTCCTGAAGCGGGGGCTCCAGGTGATGGACGCCACCGCGATCTCGCTGTGCATGGACAACGGGCTCCCGATCATCGTCTTCAACTTCCGCCGGGAGGGCAACATCAGGCGGGCGCTGCTGGGCGAGCCGATCGGCACGCTGGTGCACGCCGGGGAGGGATCGTGACGTCCGAGGAGACGCTGCGCGAGGCCGACCACAAGATGAAGCGGGCGGTCGAGCACGCACGCGAGGAGCTGGCCACGATCCGGACCGGCCGGGCGTCCCCGGCGATCCTCAACCGGATCACCGTCGACTACTACGGCACCCAGACGCCGCTCAACCAGCTGGCGTCGTTCTCGGTCCCCGAGCCCCGCCTGCTCGTCATCCAGCCCTACGACCGCAACGCCATGTCGGCCATGGAGCGGGCCATCATGCAGTCCGACCTGGGGCTCACGCCGAACAACGACGGGAACGTGATCCGCCTGTCGTTCCCGCCCCTCACGGAGGAGCGGCGCAAGGAGCTCATCCGCCTGGCCCGCGAGCGCGCTGAGGAGGGGCGCGTGGCCGTCCGCAACGTCCGCCGCCACTCCAAAGAGGAGCTCGAAAGGCTTGAACGCGCCCACACCATCTCCGAAGATGACCTTGCACGGGCCGAGAAAGAGCTCCAGAAGCGGACCGACGCGCACGTCGCCGAGATCGACGAGCTGGTCGGCCACAAAGAGAAGGAGCTGATGGAGGTCTAGTGAGCCAGCCGCCGAGCGAGCGCGATCGCGGCGGCGACGAGGATCTGTTCGAGGACCTCGACCAGTTCTTCGCACCGCTCGAGGACACCGGCTGGTCCGGCGAGGACCGGCCCCCCGGCGAGGGCGAGCCCCCCGGCGGGGAGGCCCCCGGCGGGGAGGCCCCCGGCCTGGAGGGGTTCGAGGACCTCGACCCCATGGCCATCGAGATCCCGGACGAGGACGAGCTCGTCGGGCGCCGTGGTCAGGACGAGGTCCCGCCCGGCCGGCGTGAGCCCGCGGCGGACGAGGCCGCGCTCTCCGAGGACGAGGCGTTCCTGCTGGCGCAGGAGGCCCCCGCCGGGACGGACGCCGCCGAGGAAACCGGCCGGTGGTCGCCCGACGAGGGGGAGGAAGCGGACTGGGACACGCTCCGGGCTTCCGCCGCCGAGCGGGGCGCCCCCACCGCGCCGCCGGACCGCGACGAGCCGCTCTCGCTGGAGGACCTGAAGGCGGCGCCGCCCGAGTACGCGGACCTCCCGGGACCGGAGGACGAGCGCGAGGAGGCCGCCGCCGAACCGCCCACGCCGGAGGCGGAGCCGCCCCCGGAGGAGGAGCCGGTCCTCGAGGAGGAGGCGGCCGTCGGCTCGCTGGCCGATCTGGAGGGCATCCAGGAGACCGTGGCGTCCAGCGGCGGCCAGGTCCCGGATCGGGGCTTCACCACCGATCGCATCGACGTGGGCCCCCCCGGGGAGGAGGAGGCCGCCGTGGCGGCCCCCGAGGGCGGCGAGGCCGAGGCGGCGGACGTCGAGGCGGCCGCTGACCACTTCGCCACCGGGATGCGCGAGTCGCCCGCCGACGTCGAGGAGGACCTCCTGTCCGACCTGGAGGAGCCGTCGCCGGTCGAGCCCCTGCGGATTGACCCGGCGGCCACCGTGGACCAGGCCCCGGCCTGGGAGGAGGTGGGGGCCCGTCCCGTCGAGGAGGAGCCGGCCGAGGAGGCAGCGGCCCCCGCCGCACCGGCCAGCCGGAACCTGACCGCCGCCTTCGCCTCGGGCCTGCTGCTCGTGGCGGCCGTCATCGCCCTGTTGGCCATCGGCAAGGGGCCGTTCGCGGTCCTGGCCATCGGGGTGCTGCTCCTCGGCCAGGCGGAGTTCTACGCGGTGCTCCGCTCCCGCGGGCACCGGCCGGCCACGCTCCTGGGGCTGGTGGCCGGCGCGTTCGTGGCCGCGGGCGCCTATCTGAGGGGCGAGGGCGCGGTGCTGCTGGGCCTGTTCATCGCCATGGCGGCCGGCGTCCTCTGGTACATGGCCGCGCCGGCGGAGCGGCGGAAGGGGCTGGCCGGCGGCGTGGGGGCCACGTTGCTCGGGGTCCTGTACGTTCCGTTCCTCGGCGCTTTCGCGCTCCTCCTCCTGCGGCCGGCCGGCTCGGTCGGGATCACGCTGTTCCTCACGGTGGCCGGGCTCACGATCCTGTACGACGTCTTCGCCTTCGCGGTCGGGACCTGGTTCGGCAACCGTCCGCTGGCGCCCTCGATCAGCCCCAGCAAGTCCTGGGAGGGGGCCATCGGCGCCACGTTCGTGGTCCTGCTCGCCGGGATCGCCATCGTGCCCTCGCTGGAGCCGTTCGAGCCCGCCACGGCGGTCGGGCTGGCCCTGGTCATCTCGGCCCTGTCGCCGATCGGCGACCTCATCGAGTCCGCCTTCAAGCGCGACCTGGGCGTGAAGGACATGAGCGGTCTGCTCCCAGGCCACGGGGGGATCCTCGACCGCATCGACGCCCTGCTCGTCACCTCTCCGGCGGCGTACTACTTCCTGCGGATCTTCCTGTAGACGCTCCCCTGTTTGGGGCGGGGAGCAGGTACCCTGGGGGCGTGCGCAGGCTGGTGATCCTCGGCTCCACGGGGTCGGTGGGGACCCAGGCCCTCGACGTGGTCCGCCGGAACCCCGATCGATTCGAGGTCGTCGGGCTGGCCGCCGGCTCGAACCAGGAACTGCTCGTCGGGCAGGTCCGCGAGTTCATGCCGCCGGCCGTGTCCGTCACCGACGCCCAGGCCGCCTCCGAACTCACCGGGGCGCTGGAAGGACTGCGGAGCGTCGACGTCCTGAGCGGTCCTGACGCCGCGGAGCGCCTGGCCCGGGAATCGGAGGCCGACATGGTGGTGAACGCCATGGTCGGCGCCGTGGGGCTGGCGCCCACGCTGGCCGCGCTGCAGTCGGGGAAGATGCTGGCGCTGGCCAACAAGGAGAGCCTCATCGTCGGCGGCGAGCTCGTCATGGACCTGGTCAAGGGAGAGCCCGACCGCCTGGTCCCCGTCGACTCCGAGCACGCCGCCCTGGCCCAGTGCCTCCGCGGCGAGCGGCGGGAGGACCTCCAGCGGGTGATCATCACGGCGTCGGGCGGCCCGTTCCGGGGATGGACGCGCGAGGAGCTGGCTCGGGCGTCGGTCAAGGAGGCCCTGGCCCACCCCACCTGGCAGATGGGGCCGAAGATCACCATCGACTCCGCCACGCTCATGAACAAGGGGCTCGAGGTCATCGAGGCCCACTTCCTGTTCGGCCTGGACTACGCGCAGATCGACGTGGTCGTGCATCCCCAGAGCGTGATCCACGGCGTGGCCGAGTTCCGGGACGGGAGCATGATGGCCCAGCTCTCCGCCCCCGACATGCGGCTGCCGATCCAGTTCGGGCTCGGGTACCCGGATCGCCTGCCGACCGGCGTGTCGCGCCTGGATCTGGCGGCGCTCGGCTCGCTGACGTTCGAGCCCGTGGATCGGGACGCCTTCCCGGCGCTCGACCTGGCCTACCGGGCGGGCGCCGCGGGGGCCACCTACCCGGCGGCGCTGAACGCCGCGAACGAGGTGGCGGTGATGGCGTTCCTGGAGGGCAAGCTCGGCCTGACGGGGATCGCCGAGGTCGTGGCCAAGGTGCTCGACGAGCACGCCCCCGCCTCGGTGGTCTCGGTCGTGTCCCTGGAACGGGCCGACGCGTGGGCCCGGCGCCGGGCCGCCGAGCTCATCGGCTGATGCGGGTCCCGTTCCGCCGAACGAGTCGCTGATGGCCCTCGGCATCCTGTACTTCGTCCTGGGCATCTTCCTGATGATCCTGGTGCACGAGGCCGGCCACTTCTTCGCGGCCCGCGCGTTCCGGATCAAGGTCGAGGAGTTCTTCATCGGGTTCGGGCCGCGGCTGTGGTCGATCCGGCGCGGCGAGACGGAGTACGGGCTGAAGGCCCTGCCGCTCGGGGGCTACGTCCGGATCGCGGGCATGAACCCGTTCCAGGAGCCGGCCCCCGAGGACCTCCCGCGGACGTTCGGGGCCAAGCCGAAGTGGCAGCGAGCGGTCGTGCTGGTCGCCGGCGGCGCCACCCACTTCCTCCTGGCGTTCATCCTGCTGGTGCTGATGTTCGGCGCCATCGGCGTCCCGCGGTTCCGGCCGGTGGTGCAGGGGGTCGAGCCGAGGCTGGAGGGCGTCCCGTCGCCGGCCGTCGACGCGGGCCTCCGTCCCGGCGACGAGATCCTCGCGGTGGACGGACGGCCCGTCGACACCGAGGCGTTCCCGGCCTACATCGATCGCCACGTCGGCGAGCCGGTGACGCTCCTCGTCGAGCGCGGCGGCGAGCGGATCACCGTCCGGGCCACGCCGGTGCCGTCCGAGGTGGAGGGCCGGCAGGTCGGTCGCCTGGGGATCCGGGTGAGCGGCGGCGAGGTCATGGCTCGCGACCGGGCCGGCCCCGTGGAGGCGGTGGCCAGCGCCTTCGGCGGCACCGAGCAGCTCCCGGGGGTCACGGACATGGTCGGCGGATCCTTCCGCGCGATGGCCTCCATCTTCGGTCCGGAGGGGCTGGGGCGGATCACCGAGGTGCTGCTGGGCGAGCGGGAGCGGTCGGTCCAGGACCCCATCGGCGTGGTGGGCGCGGCGCGCGTCTCCGGGCAGGCCGTGGCCGCGGGCCAGATCGAGGTGTTCTTCTTCATGTTCGCGTTCTTCAACGTGTTCGTCGGCATCCTCAACCTCCTGCCGCTGCCGCCGCTGGACGGCGGCCACCTCGCGGTGCTGGGGCTGGAGGCCGCGCTGCGGCGGCCCATCGATCCGCGGAAGCTGGTCCCGGTCAGCGCCGTGGTGGCCACGTTCCTCATCCTGTTCACGGTGGCCATCCTGTACTTGGACGTGACGAGCCCCGTCCCCAACCTGTTCCGGTAGGTCCGCGGCACCGCCCGATACACTGGGGGTGTGATCGCAGAGCGCCGCGCATCCCGGAAGATCAGGGTCGGTTGGGTCGACGTGGGCGGCGACGCCCCGGTGCGGGTCCAGTCGATGACCACGACGAAGACCGCGGACGTCAACGCCACCCTCCAGCAGATGGCGGCCCTGGTCGCCGCCGGCTGCGAGATCGTCCGCGTCGCCGTCCCGCACTGGGAGGACGCGCGGGCGCTCAAGGAGATCGCGGAGCACGCCACGATCCCGGTGGTGGCCGACATCCACTTCCAGTGGAAGTACGCCATGGCCGCGCTGGAGGGCGGCATCCACGGGCTCCGGATCAACCCCGGCAACATCAAGTACCAGGACAAGGTCCGGCTGATCGCCCGGGAGGCCAAGGCCCGGAGCGTTCCGATCCGGATCGGGGTGAACGCCGGGTCGCTGGAGAAGGACCTCCTGGCCAGGTACGGCCGGCCGTCCGCCGAGGCCCTGGTGGAGTCGGCGCTGAACGAGGCGCGCATCCTGGAGGACGAGGACTTCACCGACATCAAGATCTCGGTCAAGCACTCGAACGCCTCGGAGATGATCCGCGCGTACCGGATGCTGGCCGAGAAGTGCGACTACCCGCTGCACCTCGGGGTGACCGAGGCGGGCCCCATGCCCTCGGGCGGCGTGAAGTCCGCCGTGGGGATCGGGACGCTGCTGGCCGAGGGGATCGGGGACACGATCCGGGTCTCGCTGACCGATGACCCCGTCGAGGAGGTCAAGGTCGCGAACTGGATCCTCCAGTCGCTCGGGCTCAAGCGTCGGGGCCTGGACCTGGTGGCCTGTCCCTCCTGCGGGCGCGCGGAGGTCGACGTGCTGGGCCTCACGAAGCAGGTCAACGAGGCGCTGGAGCGTGAGGCCATCAAGGCGCCGATCCGCGTCGCGGTGATGGGATGCGTCGTGAACGGGCCGGGGGAGGCCCGGGAGGCCGACCTGGGGATCGCCGCGGGGAAGGGCTACGGGCAGCTGATCGTCCGGGGCGAGGTCCAGGAGCGGCGCATCCCCGAGGAGGAGTTCGTCGAGGTCCTGGTGGCCGAGGCGAGGAGGATGGCCGCCGCCGAGGAGCGGCCCGCCGACTGAGCTAGTACGCCTGGGCCCAGGTGGCCTCTTCGGCCGCCGGCTGGCCGCACACCACACAGGCGCCGTCCACGTCACGGCGCTCGATCGGCAGGAACCGGATCGTGGCCCTGGTCTCCTCCTTGACCTTCGCCTCGCAGTCGGCGGAGCCGCACCAGCCGGTGACCACGAAGCCGCCGGGATCCTCGATGAGTGACGCGAGCTCGCCGAGGTCCTTCGGCCGGAACGTGTGGGCGTCGCGGAACTCCGTGGCGTCCCGGAGCAGTCCCTCCTGGACCTCCTCCAGGGCGGCCGCCACGCGCGTGGATACCCCGTCCAGCGGCAGCTCCTGCTTCTGGCCCGTTAGCCGGGAGGCCATCGTGACCCGCCCGGCGTCGAGGTCCCGGGGCCCGAGCTCCAGGCGCAGCGGCACCCCGCGTAGCTCCCAGTGGTTGAACTTGAAGCCAGGGCGGACGTCCTCGCGGTCGTCGATCTTCACCCGGTGCTCCGCCAGGTCGTACGCCAGCCGAGCGCAGGCCTCCAGCACGCGCCCCCGCTCCTCGTCGGTGCGGTAGATCGGCACGATCACCACCTGCACGGGCGCCACCGCCGGCGGCAGCCGGAGCCCCTTGTCGTCGCCGTGGGTCATGAGGACCGCGCCGACCGCCCGCGTCGACAGCCCCCACGACGTGGCGTGCGGATGTTCCTGCTGGCCTTGCCGGTTCAGGAACCTCACCCCGTAGGCCACCGAGAAGTTCGTCCCCAGGTAGTGCGACGTGCAGGCCTGGAGCGCCTTCCGGTCGCGCATCAGCGCCTCGAGGGTGTAGGTCTCGACCGCGCCGGGGAACCGCTCGCTCTCGCTCTTCCGGCCGGCGTGAGCGGGGACCGCCATGACCGTCCGGTACGCGTCGAGGTAGACCTCGTCGAGGATCCGCAGCGCCTCGTGCTGGGCCTCCTCCTCGGTCTCGTGTGCGGTGTGGCCCTCCTGCCACAGGAACTCGGTGGTTCGCAGGAACACCCGAGGGCGCAGCTCCCACCGGACCACGTTGGCCCACTGGTTGTAGAGCAGCGGCAGGTCCCGGTAGGACTGGATCCACCTCGCGTACGTCGACCAGATGATCGTCTCCGACGTCGGCCGGACTACCAGCGGCTCCTCCAGCTGCTCCCCACCGGCGTGGGTCACCACGGCGACCTCGGGGCTGAACCCCTCGACGTGCTCGGCCTCCTTCTCCAGGAGCCGGTACGGGAAGAACATCGGGAAGTAGAAGTTCTCGTGGCCGGTGGCCTTGATCCGGTCGTCGACCGCGCGCTGGATGGCCTCCCAGATGGCCCACCCGTAGGGACGGATGACCATCGTGCCCCGGGCCAGCGAGGGCTCGGCGAGCTCCGCGGCCCGCACGACCTCCTGGTACCAGCCAGGGAAGTCCTCGTTCTGGGAGGGAAGCGCCACGACCCGAGGATACCGGAGCCGCTCCGCTCAGCAGCGCCGAGACAAGGAGCGTCTCAGCCGGGTACTCTCAAGGTCCGCCGTTCAGCCCGCTTCCTGCTGGCACTCGAGGCTGAACGACACGATGTCCTGGGAGAACTCGTCGGACGGCTGGCCTTGCTGCAGCCTGACCGCCTCCTGCGTGAACTCCTCGATGGAGTACTTGTCCTCGAGCTTGTCGAGCGCGCACTGGCAGACCGCCTCGGTGGTCCCGGCCCGGGTGCAGGAGGCCAGGAAGTTGTCGGTCACTTCCGCCGGGTAGTCGGTCCCTGCTCCACCGCCGCCACACGCCGCCATGACGACGACCACCGCTCCGGCCACCGCCGCACGCTGCCACGCTCCGCGCATCCCCGTCCCTCCCGTCGTGAGGTCGGTTCACGCTAGGGACGGGATGGCGGGCGGTCAAGTTGCGGGCGGTGGCGGTCGCTGGCTACCGTGCGGGACGTGGCGATCAAGATCCCGGACGACTTCCGGCGCCTGGCGATGTTGGGCACCGATGCGGAGGCCGTCATCCAGCGATGCGGCCTCAACACTTTCGACTGCCTGCTGATCGACGTCGACGGCAACTGGACCCGGGCCGTGTTCCCGTCGCAGGAGAGCGCGGAGGAGGCCTGTCGGGAGGTCGGCGTCCGCTACCACCTCGGCTGGGAGGACGCCCGGATGGTGCAGCGCATGAACCGCCGTGACCACTGGGGCGAGCCGGGAGGGCAGCGCCGGGCGCTGTAGCGGGCCGTCAGCGGGGCCCGGACGGGGCTATACTGGGCAGCGGAGACGAGGGTTTCAACCGTGTGGGCGGCGGCCCACCTTTTTTTTGGGGGCGATGGACCTGGAGGCGCTGGTGACACCGGTGGTCGAGTCCGCGGGGCTCGACCTGGTGGAGGTTACGTTCCGCCGGGAGGGCGGGCGGCGCGTGCTGCGCGTCACCGTGGACCGCGAGGGCGGCGTGGACCTCGACACGATCGCCCGGACCAGCGAACGGGTCTCGCGGCGGCTCGATGCCGAGGGGTTCGATCCCGGGCGGTACACCCTCGAGGTGAGCTCTCCGGGGCTGGAGCGTCCGCTCCGCCGGCCGCAGGACTTCATCCGCCGGGTGGGGGAGCGCGTCCGCGTGCGGACCGTCGAGCCCCTGGCCGGGGCGAGGACGCACACGGGTGCGATCGCGACGGCCGACGAGGAAGCGGTGACGGTGGAGACCGACGACGGCCCCAGGCGGATCCTCTACGGCGGGATCGCCTCGGCCCGGACGGTGTTCGAGTGGGACAGGAGCAGCAGGTGAGCGCGGAGCTGGTAGAGGCGCTTCGGGAGCTGGAGCGCGAGAAGGGTATCTCGTTCGAGACGATCCTCCGGGGCTTGGAGGAGGCACTCGCCTCCGCGTACAAGTCGTGGGTCCGGGGCCACGTCGCCGAGGAGGAGGAGGACCAGACCGAGGACTTCCGGGTGACGCTGGACCCGGAGAGCGGGGACATGCGCGTCTTCCACCAGCAGCTGGACGAGGACGGCACCGTCACGTCCGAGGAGGAGGTCCCTGCCCCCGAGGACTTCAAGGGCCGGATCGCGGCCCAGACCGCCAAGCAGGTGATCCTCCAGAAGCTCCGGGACGCCGAGCGCGAGATCACCTACGAGGAGTTCGCCGGCCGGGAGGGCGACGTCGTAACCGGCATCGTCCAGCAGGACTCGCACCGGTACACCCTTCTCGACCTGGGCAAAGTCGAGGCCCTGCTCCCGGTACAGGAGCAGGTGCCCGCGGAGTCGTACCGGCACGGGGAGCGCCTGAAGGCCTACATCGTCGAGGTCCGCCGGACCAGCAAGGGCCCGCAGATCATCGTCTCGCGCACGCATCCCGAGCTGCTGAAGAAGCTGTTCGAGCTCGAGGTGCCGGAGGTGGCCGAGGGGATCGTCGAGCTCAAGGCGGTGGCCCGCGAGCCGGGGCACCGCTCCAAGGTCGCCGTGGTCTCGCACGAGCCGGGCGTCGATGCCGTCGGCGCGTGCGTCGGGGCCAAGGGCTCGCGGGTCCGCATGGTGGTGAACGAGCTGAAGGGCGAGAAGATCGACGTCGTGGAGTGGTCGGACGATCCCTCGCGGTTCGTGGCCAAGGCGCTGGCGCCGGCATCGGTCAAGGAGGTCCGGATCCTCGAGGACAAGCAGACCGCCGAGGTGATCGTGCCCGACTACCAGCTGTCGCTGGCGATCGGGAAGGAAGGGCAGAACGCCAGGCTCGCGGCCCGCCTGACCGGGTGGCGGATCGACATCAAGTCGGAGAGCCAGGTCGCCGAAGAGGAGGCGGCCAGGCGGGCGCGCCCGGTGGAACAGCCGCCCGCCGCCGAGCCGTCCTCCGAGGAGCGGCCCACCGAAGAGCCGTCCGCCGAGCGGCCCGCGGAGGAACCGTCCCCCGAGGAGCACCCCGCGGAGGAGCCGTCCGGCGGAGAGACGGCCGCGGGGCCGGACGAGCCCGCCGCCCCGAACGTCCCGCCGGTCCCCGAAGCCGGCCCCGAGCCGGAGTCGCCGGAGCCGTCCGAGGCCCAGCCCCGGGCGGCGGCCGGGGGCGCGGCGGCCGGCGACGGAGAGCCATCCGAGGCGCCGGCCGACGAGTCCGCGCCCGGCGAGCCCGAGGCCGACCCGCAGCAGGTCGCGCCCGGCGAGCCGTCGCCCGAGACGCTGGAGGCGGCGCCGCAGGGAGGCGAGGAGGCCGAGCGGGCCTGAGGCCGCCGGAGCGCTCCTGCGTGGGGTGCCGCGGCCGGGCACCGAAGCGGGAGCTGCTGCGGATCGCCACGGCGCCGGGGGGCGGGGTCGCCGTGGACCCCTCGGCCACCGCCCCCGGCCGCGGGGCGTACGTCCACCGGCGGCCGGAATGCGTGGACGCCGCGACGGCGCGGGGATCGCTGGCCCGGGCGCTGCGCATCCGGCTGGCTCCCGACGATTTGGCTACCCTTAAGGAAGCGATACGGAAGGAGATCGACGGCACGTGAGGATCCACGAGCTCGCCAAGGAGCTGGGCACCAAGAGCAAGGACCTGGTCGAGGCCCTCGAGCAGATGGGGTACGGGGGGCTGACCGCCTCGTCGAGCGTTCCGGAGGAGGCCGTCCCGCGCCTCCGGGCCTCCGGCGGGAAGGCGGTGCCCGGGGGGAAGCCGAAGGTCGTCACCGAGGAGCCGCTGCCGGCGAAGCGCCGCGCACGACCGGAGGCGGAGCCGCAGCCGGCCGCCTCGGGTGACGGTGGACCGGCGCCGACGGCCGAGGCCGTCCCGGAGCCCGCGCCCGTGGAGGCGCCGCCGGAGGCCGCGGCCCCGACGCGCGAGACGATCCGCGTGGCCCGCGGGACGACCACCAAGGAGCTGGCCGAACGCCTCGCGGTTCCCGCCACCGAGCTCATCAAGAAGCTGTTCGAGGCGGGCGAGATGGTGACGATCACCCAGTCGCTGTCGGACGACGCGATCGCGCTGCTGGCGACCCAGTTCGGCTTCCAGGCCGAGATCGTGGCGCCCGACGAGGACGAGGAGGCCGCCGAGGACGAGGAGCCGATCGACCCTTCGGCCCTCCGGCCCCGGCCGCCGGTGGTCACCGTGATGGGCCACGTCGATCACGGGAAGACCCTCCTCCTGGACGCCATCCGGCAGACCGACGTGGTCTCCGGCGAGGCGGGCGGGATCACGCAACACATCGGCGCCTACCAGATCCACCAGGACGGCGACGTGATCACGTTCATCGACACCCCGGGGCACGAGGCCTTCACCGCCATGCGGGCCCGCGGAGCGGGGGTCACCGACATCGCGGTGCTCGTGGTGGCCGCCGACGACGGCGTCATGCCGCAGACCGTCGAGGCCATCGACCATGCCCGCGCCGCTGGCGTCCCGATCGTCGTCGCGGTGAACAAGGTGGACAAGCCCGAGGCCGACCCGATGCGGGTCCGCCAGCAGCTCGCCGAGCAGGGGATCCAGACGTCGGAGTGGGGCGGCGATTACGAGTTCGTCGACGTCTCCGCCAAGACGGGGCAGAACCTCGAGAAGCTCCTTGAGACCCTGCTCGTCGTGGCGGAGCTACAGGAGCTGAAGGCCGATCCCGAGGCCATGCCCCGCGGCGTGGCCATCGAGGCCCACCTTGACAAAGGCCGCGGCCCGGTGGCCACGGTGCTCGTCCAGCGGGGAACGCTCCGAACGGGCGACGCCATCGTGTGTGGGACGGCGTTCGGCCGGGTCCGCGCGATGCTCGACGAGAAGGGCCAGCAGGTCGAGGAGGCGCCGCCCGGCCGGCCGGTCCAGGTGCTCGGGTGGTCCAAGGTCCCCGAGGCCGGCGACGAGTTTCGGGTGGTCGAGGACGAGCGCGAGGCCCGGCGGATCGCTCAGGAGCGCGAGACGAAGGTGCGGGCCGCGGAGCTGGTGGCCGCCAAGCCGGCCGTCCGGCTCGAGGACCTGATGGCCGCGGCGACCGCCGGCGAGGTCTCGGAGCTGCGGATCGTGCTCAAGGCCGACGCCCAGGGGTCCGTGGAGGCGCTCACCGAGGCGCTGGAGAAGCTGTCGACCGACGAGGTGGCGGTCCGGATCCTGCGCCGGGGAGCGGGGGCCGTCACCGAGAGCGACGTGATGCTGGCCCAGGCGTCCGAGGGCATCGTGGTCGGCTTCAACGTCCGGCCCGATCCGAACGCCCGGGATGTCGCCGAGCGGGAGGGCGTGGACGTCCGCCTGTACCGGGTCATCTACCAGGCCGTCGACGACATCAAGCAGGCGCTGTCCGGGATGCTGGCCCCCACCCGCGAGGAGGTGGATCTCGGCCGGGCGGAGGTGCGGGCCACGTTCCGCGTCCCGCGCATCGGCATGGTGGCTGGCTGCTACGTCACCGCGGGGACCATCACCCGTGGCGCGCGGGGCCGCCTGGTCCGCGACGGCGCCGTGGTGTACGACGGGCGGATCGGGTCGCTCCGCCGGTTCAAGGACGACGTCCGCGAGGTGCAGGAGGGGTTCGAGTGCGGGATCGGGCTCGAGAACTTCCAGGATGTCAAGGAGGGCGACGTCATCGAGGCCTACGAGGTGCGCGAGGTGGCCCGGTCCCTGTAGCGGCCGCGCCCGGCCAGCCGGGCCCGGGAGGTTGAGACATGTTCGCGGCGCTGTCGTCGTTCGACCTCCGCATCCCCGGGTGTACGTCGCTGAAGCAGAAGCGTCACGTGGTCAAGGCGCTGACGGGCGGGATGCGCTCGAAGTTCAACGTGGCCGTCGCCGAGGTCGATCACCAGGACCTGTGGCAGCGCACGACGCTGGCCGTTTCGGCGGTCGCCGCGCAGGGGTACCACCTGCGCAAGGTGATGCACGAGGTGGAGCGATTCCTGTCGTCCCAGCCGGCGGTCGAGCTGATCGACCACCGCCTGACCCTCCATAGCCAGGATGACTGAGGGCAAGCGCCCGCACCGGGTCTCGGAGGAGTTCCGCGAGGTGCTGGCCGAGGAGATCCCCAAGCTGAAGGATCCCCGGGTCGGCTTCGTCACCGTCACCGGGGTCGACGTGAGCCCCGACCTCCGCCGCGCCCTGGTGTTCTACACGGTGCTCGGGGAGGAGGCCGACCGGAAGGCGACCGAGGCCGGGCTGCGCTCCGCGCGCGGCCACCTCCGCCAGGTGCTCGGGGCGCAGGTCCGGCTGAAGTTCCTGCCGGAGATCGAGTTCGTGCAGGACCAGACCCGGGAGCGGGCCGATCGCCTCGAGGAGCTGCTCCGGAAGATCAGGGAGGACGATGCTGCCGGATAGCGTGTACGACGAGGCGGCCAAGGTGCTGGCCGACGCCGACGAGGTGACGCTGGTGTGCCACGTGAACCCCGACGCGGATGCCATCGGATCGATGCTCGGGCTGGCCGTGCACCTGGCCGGCGCGGGGAAGCGGGTGGCCGCGTCCTGGCCGAACGGGCTGGACGCCGCTCCGCGGTGGGTGAAGGCGCTCCCCGGTCGGGAGCACCTGGTGGCTCCCGGGAAGCTCCCGAAGGCCCCGCCGGTGCTCGTCACGCTCGACGCCGCCGACGTGGCCAGGCTCGACGGCCTGTCGTTCCTGGTCGAGCGGGCCGGCACCGTGGTGTGTGTCGACCACCACCGGACGAACCCCGGCTTCGGGGCCGTGAACGTCGTGGACCCCGACGCCTCGGCCACCGCCGAGCTAGTGTTCCGGCTGATCGAGCGGATGGGCGGCGATCTCTCGCCCGATGCCGCCGCGTGCCTGTACGCGGGCCTCGTGACCGACACCGGACGGTTCCAGTTCGAGGCCACGACGCCCGAGGTGCTCCGGATCGCCGCGCGCCTGCGGGAGCGGCCGTTCGACCATGCCAGGCTCGTGCAGGCGCTGTACGAGGACAACCGGCTGGCGTACCTCAGGCTGCTGGGCAAGGTCCTGGGCCGGGCGGAGCTCGCCCCCGAGGCCGGGCTGGTGTGGGCCGCCGTCACCCGGGACGAGCTCCGGGAGGCGGGCGTGGAGATCCAGGAGACCGACGACCTCATCGACGTGGTGCGGACGGCGCGCGAGGCGGACGTGGCCGCGGTGATCAAGCAGCAACGTGAGGGTGGGTTCAAGGTCTCCATGCGGTCGCGCGGCGACACCGACGTGGCCGCGGTCGCCGAGTCCTTCGGCGGCGGCGGGCACCGGCTGGCGGCGGGCTACACCTCTCCCGCGGCCCTCGACGAGACGGTGGCCCGGCTCGTCGACGCGCTCGTCGCCGTCCGTCCCGAGACCGCCCGTCCGTGACGGACGGGGTCCTGCTGGTCGACAAGCCGAGCGGCATCACGTCGCACGACGCCGTCGACGCGGTCCGGCGGGCGCTCGGCGTCCGACGGGTGGGACACGCCGGGACGCTCGACCCCATGGCCTCCGGCCTGCTGGTGCTCGGCGTCGGCCGCGCCACCCGGCTGCTGCGGTTCCTCGGCGACCTCGAGAAGGAGTACGAGGGCACCGGGCGACTGGGGGAGGAGACCGACACGCTCGACGCGACGGGGAGCGTCGTTCGCACGGCGCCCGCCGACGTGGCCGAGGAGGACCTCCGGGGAGCCATGGCGAGCTTCATCGGGGACATCGAGCAGCGGCCCCCGGCCTACTCCGCGGTCAAGGTCGGCGGCCGGCGCCTGTACCGGGCGGCCCGGGCCGGCGAGCGGGTCAAGGCGCCGCCGCGGCGGGTCCGGGTCGACGCCTTCGACCTGCTCGGCTTCGACGGCCGGGACTTCGACTTCCGGGCGGTGTGTTCCTCGGGGACGTACGTCCGCTCGCTGGTCGCTGACCTCGGGACCGCCCTGGGTCCCGGCGCCCACCTCACCCGGTTGCGCCGGACGCGGATCGGCCGCTTCTCGGTCTCCGACGCCGTACCCGCGGACGCTCCCGGAGCGCCGCTCCCCATCGACCGCGCCGTGGAGCACCTCCGCCGGGTGGAGGTCGACGGCGACGAGGCCGAGGCCGCCCGGCACGGGCGGTGCCTGGCGCCCGCGGGGGTCGAGGGCCCCTACGCCCTCGTGGGGCCCGGCGGCCGGGTGATCGGCGTGTGGCGCGACACCGGCACGAAGTCGTGCCCCGACGTCGTGCTGGCCGGCTGACGGCGTCGGCCGTCCGGCCGGAACGACCGCGTCGGCGGCCCGATTGACCGGTCCGGGGGCCACCGGTAGGGTGGCGGGCTCGTATGGGAAGGGGGCGGAGGGCCGGGTTGGCCTGGGGGCTGGCGGCCGTGCTCCTCGGTGCGGGCGGGCCCTCACCGGCGGCCAGCCGGAGCGAGGCCGTCCAGCCGGCGCCCACGCCGGTCACCATCCCCACCGAGCGGCAGGACACCTCCGAGCCCCTGCGGACGATGGCCGCGCGCCCCTCGGACGCTCCCATCGCGTCGCGCCCCCGGCCGGCGCGGCGCCGGCCGGTCCCCCCGGGCACCGAGCCCACCCCGCTGGCGGGAGACCCCGCGCTCGATCCGGTCGCCCCCGGCGGCTCCGCCGTCCCGCTCGGGACGAGCTTCGAGGGCGTATCGAACCTCGACAATGCCGCGCTGGGCGAGGGCTTCCCGATCCCGCCGGACACGGTGGGCGACGTCGGCCCGAACCACTACGTCCAGATGACGAACGTCGTGACGAAGATCTTCGACAAGTCCGGGACGCTGCTGCTAGGTCCCGTCAGGAACAACGCGTTCTGGTCGGGGTTCGGCGGGGCGTGCGAGACGACGAACGATGGCGACCCCATCGTCCTCCACGACCAGCTGGCGGACCGGTGGCTGGTCTCGCAGTTCGCGCTCCCGAACTTCCCCGACGGGCCGTTCTTCGTCTGCGTGGCGGTCGCGCGGACCGCGGACCCGACCGGCGCGTACCACCGGTACGCGCTGCCGTTCGCGGACTTCCCCGATTACCCGAAGTTCGGCGTGTGGCCGGACGGCTACTTCATGTCGGTGAACCTGTTCTCCGCCCGGAGGCTCGAGTACATCGGCGCGGAGCTCGTGGCCCTCGACCGGATCTCGATGCTGTCCGGCGGCCCGGCCAACGCGCACGGGTTTCTCCTGCGCGACCCGTCGTTCACGGTCCTCCCCTCGGACCTCGACGGCACCCGCCTCCCGCCCGCCGGGGCGCCGAACCACTTCATCGAGCTCCGCCCGGCCGAGTTCTTCCGCCCGCCGGCCGGGCTCCAGGTCTGGGACTTCACCCCCGACTTCGTCCCCCCCGTCGACGCCACGCTGGACGGGCCGAAGGTCGTCCCGACCGCCGCCTACGACATCAACCTGTGCAACTTCGATCCGAGCTGCATCCCCCAGCCGGAGACGTCCCAGCGGGTCGACGCGCTCTCCGAGCGGCTGATGCACCGCGCCGCCTACCGCAACTTCGGGACGCACGAGTCGCTGGTCGTCTCGCACACCGTCGACGTGGCGCGGAACAAGGCGGGCGTCCGGTGGCACGAGGTCCGTCGGCTGTCCGGGTCGCCGGTCCTCTACCAGGAGGGAACCGTCGCCTCCGGCCGCGGCAGCTCGGTGCACAAGTGGATGCCGAGCATCGCCATGGACGGCCAGGGCAACATCGCGGTCGGGTACAGCGTCTCGGGCGAGCGCGTGTTCCCATCGATCCGGTTCTCCGCCCGGCGTGCGAGCGACCCGCTGGGCACGATGGGACTGGGCGAGACGACGATCAGGGCGGGAGGCGGGTCGCAGACCGGCGGCGAGCGGTGGGGCGACTACGCCGCGATGACCCCCGATCCGTCCGACGACACCGTCCTGTGGTTCACGCACGAGTACTACCAGAGCACGGACCCGACGCCGTCGGATCCTCCGTTCGGCAAGAACTGGCAGACCAGGATCGCCTCGATCCTGATGCCGCAGCTGGCGTGCCTCGGGCGGCCCGCGACGTGGGTCGGCACGCCGGGCCCCGACTCGTTCGTCGGGGGCGGAGCGGCGGACGTCGCGCTGTCGCTCGGCGGAGGGGACGACGTGGTGACGAGGGGCGGCCCGGACCGGGTGTGCGCCGGGGCGGGGAGGGACCGCGTCGCCACCGGGGCCGGCTCGGACGGCGCCAGGGGGCAGGGAGGAAGCGACACGCTCCTCGGTGGCGGAGCGGGCGACCTGCTCGTCGGCAACGCGGGGGACGACGCGCTGAAGGGGCAGGCCGGCCCCGACACCCTGCGGGGCGGCCCGGGTGACGACGTGCTGCGGGGCGGTCCCGGCATCGACACGTGCCTCCCCGGGCCGGGGAGCGACAGGCTCATCTCGTGCGAGCGCTAGCGGCCGGCCCGTCGTCGCGGCCGCGCGCTCAGCCGGAGCGCTGGCCGCGGATCTCGATGCCGGGATGGGCGGTCCCGATGATGTACCACTCGGAGACGTGGGAGGGCAGGAACTCCAGCTGGGTCCCGGCCAGCGGCCCCTCGACCGCCCGGCCCTCGTAGGTCCAGACCGATCCGGTCTCCGCGTCGATCGGTCCCCGATGCCCGGGGCGGAACGTGAGGGTGTGCCCCCCCGCGGTCCGGGAGAATGCCAGGGCCGCGAAGCTGCCCTCGGCCAGGTGATGGAGGACGACGATCGGCGCGCCGCCGAGCTCGTCGTTCACCACGCCGTCCTTGTCGCGGAGCGTCGAGAGCGGATAGGTCCTCGACGCGCCGTTGCTCGAGACGGTCATCACGAGCGTGTTGTGCGGGAGCCGCTCGTCCCAGTGGGCGATCGACTCGCGCATGTTCGGCCCGACGCGGGGGCTCCCGATCCGATGGCCGCTGCCGTGGCCGGTCCGACTGCCGTGCTCGGCGGCGAGGACGAGGGTGTCGGGGTGGAGCTCGCGCCAGACTCGCCACTCCATCTGCGACAGCGGCAGCAGCCGCAGCGTGGTCCCCTCGAGCTCGCCGGCCACGGCGGTGGCGGTGACCGGGTACCAGACCGAGCCCGTCTGGTCGTCGTCGAGCGTGATCGTCCCGTTGTAGAGATGGCGCTGTCCGAACGTGAGGACCCGGCCGTCGACCACCGGGTCGTACGCCAGGCCGCTGCTGCACACCTCGCACAGCAGGACGGTGATGGGGCGCCCCGCCACGACGTCGTTGGCCACGTGGTGGTCGTCGAGGATCCACCAGGGATAGGCTCGCGCCTCCGCCTCCACGACCACGCCGAGCACCACGTCGTCGTCGCGCATGTGGCCGGCCTCGGCGGCCGGCACGAACCGCGGGCGCGTCAGCGGCCGGCAGAACCTGAGCGTCGCCGGGCCGAGCGGCAGGAGCGCTCCGGCGGCGGGCTCCTTCCCCAGCAGCCGCCGGGTGCGCCGGCCGATCCACCTCCGGAACCGGATGGCGTCCCACGGCCGAAGGACGACGAGCGCCAGTCCCCTCCGCACGCTCCGAAGCACGGAGCGGATCGAGCCGTCGTCCTCCATCTCCCCCCGAGCGTGGGCTCCGCCTGAGTCCGGACGGGAAGCCGCCGGGCCGGAACCCGTATGGCCCTCTGGATCCGTGGTCTCCATGGTTGATGACTCCACTGGTGGACGGCGTTCGGCGCGGGGCAGAGGGTACCCACCGCGGTTCCTTTCGCTGCGGGGCCGGCCCTAGAATTAACGTTAAAGATGACGGCTGAGCCCGACCGGGCCAAGCGGACGCTGTGGGCCGGGATCCTCGTCTACCGGTGGGCGGCGCTGGCCTGGATGGCGGTCCTCACGCTGGCCATCGGCGAGCCCTACCGGCGCCCGGAGCTGGCGTGGGCCTCGGTCGGGGCGGCCGCCGCCTGGTCGGCGTGGCTCACAGTCTCGCGCAGCCAGGAGCAGCGGGGGGCCCGGTGGTTCGACCTGGCCCTGGCGTCGGGGCTGATCCTCGTGTCCGGGCTCGTGGTGGCCCCCGGCAACGTCGGCGAGCGCCCGTTCTTCGCTGCCGCCTATCCGATCACCGCGGCGCTGTCGTGGGGGGCGGCTCGCGGGCCGGTGGGGGGCCTGTCCGCCGGCCTGGCGCTCGCGGCCGCGTACGTCCTGGCCCGTCCGGTGAACGACATCCCGCTGGACGCCCTCGGCGGGGGCGAGTTCCAGGGCGTGGCGAACGGCGCGATCAACTACCTGCTGGCGGGCGGGGCCGTCGGCGTGGTGGCGCGCCTGCTGGACCGCTCCGCCGCCGAGGTCCGCGTGGCCACCGAGGAGGCCATGGCCGCCCGGGAGCGCGCCGCCCGGCTGGCCGAGCGGGAGGCGATGGCCCGGACGATCCACGACTCGGTGCTCCAGGCGCTGGCCCTCATCAACAAGCGCGGGCGCGAGCTGGCCTCGGCGGGGACCGTGCCCGGGCCCGACGTCGGCCGGCTGGCGGAGATGGCCGGGCAGCAGGAGCGGGATCTGCGAGGCTTGATCCTCCGGGAGCCGGCCGAGCCGCCCGGGGGGATGGCCTCGCTGCGCGAGGCGCTGGAGGCGGTCGGTCGCGAGGCCACCGGGCCGCCGGTCACCGTGACGGCGGTGGGTCCCATCTGGCTGCCCGCCCCGGCGGTCGACGAGCTCGCCGCCGCCGTGCGGCAGGCGCTCGAGAACGTGGCTCGGCATGCCGGCGCGTCGAAGGCGGCGGTCTACGCCGAGCTCGACGGCGCCGAGGCCGTCGTCTCGATTCGGGACGACGGGCGGGGGTTCACCTACGACGAGGAGCGCCTTCGCTCCGACGGCAAGCTCGGCATCCTGAAGAGCATGAAGGGGCGGGTCGAGGACCTCGGCGGGAGCCTGCGTATCGACGCAATGCCCGGCCGGGGCACCGAGGTGGAGCTCAGGCTGCCGGTCGGGAGCCCCCGGTGAGCGAGGCGATCAGGGTCCTGGTGGTCGACGACCACCCGGTGTGGCGGGACGGGATCCGGGCCGACCTCGAGCGGGGCGGCGTGGCCGACGTCGTCGGGGAGGCGTCGGACGGCGGCGAGGCCATCGAGCTCGCCCGGTCGGAGATGCCCGAGGTGGTGATCATGGACCTGAAGCTCCCCATGGTCGCCGGCGCCGAGGCCACGCGGCGCATCGTCGAGGAGTCGCCGCACGTCAAGGTCCTGGTCCTGTCCGCGTCCGGGGAAGAGGCCGACGTCCTCGAGGCGGTGAAGGCGGGGGCCCGTGGCTACCTGCTCAAGAGTGCGACGTCGGACGAGGTCGCCGACGCGGTCCGCCGGGTCCACGCCGGCGAGCCGGTGTTCACGCCGTCGCTGGCCGGGCTGGTCCTCGACGAGTTCCGGCGGCTGGCGGCGCGCGACCCCGACGAGCCGGCGCTCACCGCCCGGGAGAACGAGGTCCTCAAGCTGGTGGCCAAGGGGTACACGTACCGGGAGATCGCCGAGAAGCTGTTCATCAGCGTCAAGACCGTGCAGAACCATGTGCAGAACATCCTCACGAAGCTCCAGCTCCGCCGGCGCTACGAGCTGATGCGGTACGCGATCCAGAAGGGCCTCGACCGCGCCCCCGAGTAGGCCCTTCCGGAAGTACCCAGGCGGGATAGGGAGGCCACGCCGCCGAAACAGGTCGTTCTCCGTCTAGGCGACCACCTCCCGGGGCGGCATCCTGGCTGCCGATGAGGCCGGATGCCGGAGAGCCAGGGCGAGAGGTTCCGCCGGAGTTGCGCACGGCGCAGGAGCCAACGCCGCCGCGACGGTGGATCCGCGCGCTGGCCGCTATCTTCGGGGCGCTTGCGGGTGGCGTCGGTACGACGGCCTTGTGGCTGCTGGGCTGCGAAGACCTGGAGTGCCTCTCGGGATGGTTCCTTGCGGTCCCGGTCGCCGCGCTGGTGACAGGCGCGATCGGGTTCACTTTGACTCTCGACATCCAGCGCTGGCGCGCCAGGCGGCACGAGGGGCCGAGAGCGGGGCTTCAGGCGTGAGCGTGGCGATGGTCGTTCTCGCGGCCTTCGCGGTCCTTCGGGTCATGGCGTGCGAGGGCTGTGGCGTGCCGTTCAGCGCCCCGGGGGCCGTCTACCGGGCCGTGACGTTCGAGGATCAGCGCTGCCGGCGCTGTCGGGCCGCCGCCGACCAGCGGGGACACGGAAGGGAAGGGCCGTGGACCGCGAGCTGATCCGCCGCGTGGAGCGACTGGAACGCGAGGTCGCGGACCTCAGGGGGCGCGTGGCCGGGGGGCGGCCGGAACGCCGGACCGCTCCGCCGCCACCGCCTCCGCACCTGGTCCGTCCCCGCCCGGCGCCCCCGCGCCCCACGACCCCCTCCGCCGACGCCGCGGCCGAGGCAACCCTGGTGGGGACCTGGTTCGCGCGCATAGGCGTGGTGGCGATCCTCCTGGGCGCGGCGTTCGCCTTCAAGTACGCGGTGGACCGCGGCCTGATCGGCCCCACCGGCCGCGTGGCGATCGGCGTGGCCGTGGGGCTGGCGTTCGTCGGGTGGGGAGAGCACGCCGCGCGCGTGGGGTGGCCCAGGCTGGCCCAGGCCGTGACGGGGGGCGGCGTGGGGCTCCTGTACCTGTCGCTGTGGGCGGGGTTCGCGCTGTACGGGCTGTTCCCCGCGCCCGTCGCCTTCCTGGCCCTCGGGTCGGTGGTGGCCGCGGCCGCCGTCCTGTCGCTCCGCCACGATTCGGTGGCGCTGGCGATCGTGTCGCTGGTCGGCGGGTTCCTGAACCCCTACGTCACCGGCATCGCCCGGGATCCGACATCGCTGTTCGCCTACGTCCTCCTGCTCGACGTCGGCATCCTGGCGATCGCCGCCGGGCGGCGGTGGCGGGCCGTGGAGGCCACCGCGATGGCCGGGACGTGGGCGGTGGTGCTGGCGGCGTCCGACGGCGCACCCCTGGCTACCGCGCAGGCGTTCGCCACGCTGTTCTTCGCGGTCTTCGCCGCGCGGGCGCTGCTGCACGCCTGGCGCGGCCGCCGGACCGAGGGCGCGGATCTGCCGCTCCTCGGCGCGAACGCGTGGGCGTACTTCTGGACCGGGATGGCCGTCCTGCCGGACGACGCGCGGGGGCCGTTCACGTTCGCCCTGGCGGCGCTCCACGGCGCCCTGGCGGCCGTGGCGGCGGCCCGCCGGCCGGAGGACCGCGCGCTCTGGCTCGGCCTGGCCGGGCTGGCCGCGGCGTTCTTCACGGTCGCGGTCCCCATCCAGCTCGACGGGCCGCAGGTGGCGATCACCTGGGCGGCCCAGGGCACGGCGATGGTGTGGATCGGCTGCGCGGCGCGGATGCCGTCCGCCCGGGCGGCCGGGGCATCGGTCGTGGCGCTCTCGCTGCTCGCCTCGCTCGTCGTGGACTTCGAGCTCGGCTTCGACTACCGGCCGGAGCGCCTGGCGGCCTCGATCGAGTCCCTCACGCTGGTCCTCCAGGTCGCGGCGCTCTCCGCCGTGGGGTGGCTGTTGGCGCGGGAACCCGGCGGGGGGTGGGAGCGACGCCTCGCGCCGGTTGCGTTCGGGGGCGCGCACGCCGTGGCCGTCCTGTGGCTGAGCCTCGAGGCCCGGGTGGCCATGGGCTTCCCCACGGAGGCCGGGGATCCTGGCCGGCACCAGGCCCTGCTCTTCGCGTACACGGCGATCTGGGCGCTGTACGCGGGCGGCCTCCTGGCGGTCGGAGTCGCCGCCCGCCTGCCGCGCGCGCGGCTCTTCGCGGTCTCGCTGTTCGGCATCACGCTGGGCAAGCTGGTCCTCGTCGACCTGTGGCGGCTCGAGCCGCTCCACCGGACGCTCGCCTTCACGGGCCTGGGGGTCCTCCTCCTGGTCGGGTCGGTCATGTACCACCGGTTCCGCCACCTGATCCTGGAGGGCCGGTGACGCGGCGGGCGCGACGGGTGATGTCTGGGTGCCCGCCGCGCTCTCGATCGCCTGCGTGGCTGGCGGTGCCCTGCTCATCGCGGTGGGCAGGCGACGCTGACCCGATGCCGTGGGGCATCCCAGGCGGCCGGGTGGGCGGGGACCTTCGGGTACCCTCACCGCGGGATGGAGGTGGTGCACGGGAGCTCCGCGCTTGCGCTGGAGGGTCCTTCGGCCGCATGCATCGGGTTCTTCGACGGCGTCCACGTCGGGCACCGGGCGGTCATCGGGCGCGTCGCGGCGGTGGGACGGGATCAGGGGTTGCGTCCCGTGGCGGTGACGTTCGACCGCCACCCGCTGGAGACGCTGTCGCCCGGCAAGACGCCGAAGCTGCTCACGACGCTGCGCCGGAAGGCCGAGCTGATCGGGGCGCTGGGGATCGACGCCCTGGCCGTCCTGGAGTTCACCGAGGAGGTGTCCCGATGGACCCCGGAGGCGTTCGTGGACCGGGTCCTGGTCCGGGGCCTGGACACCCGGCACGTCGCGGTGGGGGCCAACTTCACGTTCGGGCACAAGGCCGCCGGGAACCTCGAGGTGCTGGGGGACCTCGGGGCCACCCGCGGGTTCACCGTCGAGGGCCTCTCGCTGGCCAAGGTGGACGGCCGGCCCGTGTCGTCGACCTCGATCCGCGAGGCGCTGGCCGAGGGGGAGCTCGACTGGCCCCGGCGGGCCCTGGGGCGGCGGTACGCCGTCGAGGGCCAGGTCGTTCCCGGGGCGGGACGCGGCAAGGGCCTGGGGTTCCCCACGGCCAACCTCCGCACGCCCGACGGCCTCCTGCTGCCCGCCCGCGGCGTCTACGCGGGGCGGGCCGGGAACCGCGGCTCGTGGTGGACGGCGGCGATCAACGTCGGGATCAACCCCACGTTCGGTCAGGAGCCGCTCCACGTCGAGGCCCACCTGCTGGGGTTCGACGGCACCGTGGGCGGCCAGGTGCTCACGGTGGAGTTCTGGGAGCGCCTCCGCGACGAGGTGGCGTTCTCCTCGCCCGAGGAGCTCGTGGCCCAGATCGGCGAAGACGTCCGGCGGACGCGAGCGGTCGTGGCCTCGGGGGGCGGCTGACCCGGTGTGCTAGGCTTGAAAACGAATGACACTGGCCAAAGAGGACAAGCAGCAGCTCATCGCCGAGCACCGAAGGGCCGAGGCCGACACCGGTTCTCCCGAGGTCCAGATCGCGATCCTCTCCAAGCGGATCGACGAGCTGACCGGGCACCTCAAGGACCACAAGAAGGACCACCACTCCCGACGCGGCCTCCTCCAGATGGTGGGGCGTCGCCGCCGCCTGCTGGACTACCTCAGGCGCGAGGACGTGGAGCGGTACCGAGCCCTGATCGGCCGGCTGGGGCTGCGCCGCTAGCGGAAGGAGGCGCCAGAGGCCCGATCGACCCGTCCGCGCGAGCGGGGTGGAGCCACCGGGTCAGTTATCAGTAGCGGGCTCCGGCCCAGCGCCGAGGCCCACCACTGAGAACTGGCCCCGCCCCCCGCTCCTTGCATCCGCGAGGAGGCAGATCCATGGAACCCATCGTCGCGACCCGAACCATCGGGGGCACCGATATCCGGCTGGAGGCCGGCAAGCTCGCCATGCTGGCCCAGGGCTCCGCCGTGGTCACGATCGGCGAGACCCAGGTCCTCGTGACCTGCACGTCGGGGGCGCCCCGCGAGGGCATCGACTTCTTCCCGCTGACCGTCGACGTCGAGGAGCGGATGTACGCCGCCGGCAAGATCCCCGGCGGGTTCTTCCGCCGTGAGGGCCGCCCCAGCGAGACGGCGATCCTGACGGCGCGCCTCATCGACCGCCCGCTCCGGCCCACGTTCCGCAAGGGCTTCCGCCAGGAGGTCCACGTGGTGTGCACGGTCCTCTCCGCCGACCAGGCGAACCCCTACGACATCCCCGGCATCAACGGCGCCGGGCTGGCGGCCATGCTGGCCGGCCTGCCGTTCGACGGGCCGGTGGCCGCCGTGCGCGTGGCGCTCATGAACGGCCGGTGGAAGGTGAACCCGACCTACCAGGACGCCGACCTGGCGACGTTCGACATGGTGGTCGCCGGACGGCGGAACCAGGGGGGCGGCGTCGACATCCTGATGGTCGAGGCCGAGGCGCCCGAGGGCGCCCTCGACCACATCGCCGACGGCGCGCCCGCGCCGACCGAGGAGGTCGTGACCGAGGGGCTCGAGGAGGCCAAGCGGGCCGTCGGCGACATCATCGATCTCCAGGAGGGGTTCATCGCCCAGATGGGCACCGCCGAGCGCGAGTTCCCGGTGCAGGAGGACTACGAGGACGAGGTCCGCAGCGCGGTCGACGCGTTCGCCTCCGGGCGGATGCGCGACGCCCTCCAGATCGCCGAGAAGCAGCGCCGCAACGAGGCCATCGACCTGCTGAAGGACGAGCTCGGCACGCACCTCGCGGGGCTGTGGGAGGAGGAGCAGGTCGCCGCCCGGGCGAACCAGGTGGCCCGGTACTTCAAGGACCTGCAGAAGGACATCATGCGGCGGCGGGTCATCGAGGAGGGCGTCCGGATGGACGGACGCCGGACCGACGAGATCCGTCCGATCACCTGCGAGGTCGGCATGGTGCCCAAGGCCCACGGCTCCGGGCTGTTCCAGCGCGGCGAGACCCAGGTCCTCAACGTCACCACGCTGGGGATGCTGCGGATGACCCAGATGATCGACACCCTCGACCCCGAGGAGTCGAAGCGGTACATCCACCACTACAACTTCCCGCCGTTCTCCACCGGGGAGACGGGCTTCATGCGCGGCCCCAAGCGCCGGGAGATCGGGCACGGGGCGCTCGCCGAGCGGGCGCTGGTGCCGGTGATCCCCAGCGAGGACGACTTCCCGTACGCCCTGCGGCTGGTCTCCGACGTGCTGATGTCGAACGGCTCGACGTCGATGGCCAGCGTCTGCGCCTCGACGCTGTCGCTCATGGACGCCGGGGTCCCGATCAAGGCGCCCATCGCCGGCATCGCCATGGGGCTCATCGCCGAGGGCGGCGAGTTCGTCACGCTGACCGACATCCTCGGCGCCGAGGATGCCCTCGGCGACATGGACTTCAAGGTCGCCGGGACCCGCGACTTCATCACCGCGCTCCAGCTCGACACGAAGATCAGCGGGCTCCCCACCGAGGTCCTGTCGGGGGCGCTGAAGCAGGCGCGCGAGGCCCGCCTCCACATCCTGGATCGCATGCTGGAGGCCCTCCCCGAGCCCCGGGAGCTCTCCGCCAAGGCGCCCCGTGTCCTCATGAAGCAGATTCCGGTCGACAAGATCGGCGAGGTCATCGGGCCGAAGGGCAAGCGGATCAACGAGATCATCGCGATGACCGGCGCGGACATCGACATCGAGGACGACGGCCGGGTGTTCATCGGCTCCCGCGAGGCCGAGAGCGCCGAGCGGGCCGTCCAGATGATCGACGAGATCCTGAACCCCCGCATGCCCGAGATCGGCGAGCGGTTCAAGGGCAAGGTGGTCAAGACCACCACGTTCGGGGCCTTCGTCAACATCATGCCGGGGACGGACGGGCTGGTCCACATCTCCGAGCTTCGCCGCGAGGGCAAGCGCGTGGAGTCGGTCGAGGACGTCGTCAACGTCGGGGACGAGCTCGACGTGGTCGTCGTCAAGATCGAGGCGGGACTCAAGCCCCGCATCGGGCTGCGCCCGATCTGGCCCGGGGAGGAACCGCCGAGCCCCGAGCAGCTGCGGGAGGAGGCCGCCCGCGAGCAGGAGCGCGGCGGACGGCCGCGCGGCGAGCGCCGTGACCGGGGGGACCGCGACCGCGGCGACCGCGGCGGACGGCGCGACCGCGACGAGCGCCGTCCCCGTCGGGAGGAATCCCGGCCGGCGGCCGAATGAGCTCCCTCCGCCGGTCGGAGAAGGGCAACATCCGTCGGAGCGAACACGAGTCGGGACTTCGCCTGGTCACCGAGCGGATGCCGTCGGTGCGCTCGGCGACGCTCGGGGTGTGGGTGTCGATCGGCTCCAGCGACGAGCCGACCCGGATCGGTGGGGCCTCGCACTTCCTGGAGCACCTGCTGTTCAAGGGCACCAAGGCGCGGACCGCGCGCGAGATCGCCGAGGCCTTCGACGCCGTGGGGGGGGA
The DNA here is from genome assembly GCA_036260395.1 of Actinomycetota bacterium. GTDB lineage: Bacteria > Actinomycetota > UBA4738 > UBA4738 > CALAEC01 > DASZZY01. The sequence continues at coordinate 10,098 of DASZZY010000040.1, read as the reverse complement.
CCTCAACGCGTTCACCGGCAAGGAGCACACCACGTTCTACGCCCGGGTCATCGACCGCGACCTGCCGATGGCCGTCGAGTACATGTGCGACATGCTGCAGAACTCGCTGATCCGGGCGGCCGACTTCGACGCCGAGCGGACGGTGATCCTCGAGGAGATCAACATGCACGAGGACGCCCCGGACGAGCTCGTGCACGACATCTTCACGCAGACGCTGTGGCCCGACGACCCGCTGGGGCGGCCGGTGCTGGGAACGATCGAGACGATCTCGAACATGAACCGCGACCAGGTCCGCCGGTTCTGGAAGCGCCACTACGTGCCCGGCAATTTCATCGTGGCGGCGGCGGGGAACCTGGACCACGACGAGGTGGCCGAGTGGGTGTCGCGGTGGATGGACACGGGGCCCGACGTGGCCCCGGGCCGCGGGCCGGTGCGGCCCGGCCGGATGCCTCCCGAGCCCTCCGCGCGCGTCACGGTCCGGCGCCGCCCGACGGAGCAGGCCCACATCTGCATAGGCACCACCGGGCTGCCCCGGAGCGATCCCCGCCGGTTCGCCATGGGCGTGGTGAACGACGCCATCGGGGGCGGGATGTCGTCTCGGCTGTTCCAGGAGATCCGAGAGAAGCGCGGGCTGTGCTACTCGGTGTACTCCTACCACTCGATGTTCGCGGAGACCGGGATGTTCGTGGTCTACGCCGGGACGACGCCGACCAAGGCCCGGGAGGTCCTGGACCTCGTCCGCAAGGAGCTGGACGACGTGGCCGAGAAGGGCATCACCGGCGCGGAGCTCGACCGGGCCAAGGAGCACATGAAGGGCTCGATGGTGCTCAGCCTCGAGGAGACCTCGGGGCGCATGAGCCGCCTGGGCAAGTCCGAGCTGGCGCACGGCGAGATCCTCACGCTCGACGACGTGCTGGAGCGGGTCGACGCGGTGACCGCCGACGACTGCCGCGACATCGCGGAGGCGGTCCTCGCCCGGCCCCGCGCGCTGTCGGTGATCGGCCCGTTCGACGAGGACGCCTTCCCGGAGTGGGGCACCTCGGCGTGACGCGCGTCGGCGTGTTCGGTGCCGACGGGAAGATGGGCCGCCTGGTGTGCGCGGCGGTCGACGCCGATCCGGAGCTGGAGCTGGTGGCGGCCGTGGACCCGTCCAGCGCCGGAGGCCGAACATCATCGGGCGCCGTGCCGATCGTCGCATCGCCGGACGCCCTAGCCGAGGCGGGCGCCGAGGTGGCCGTGGACTTCACCAGCCCCGACGCGGTCATGGGGAACCTCCGCTTCTGCATCGAGCACGGGATCCATGCGGTGGTGGGGACCACCGGGATCGGCCCGGACCGGCTCGACGAGATCCAGGGGTGGGTGGAGGCCCGGCCGGAGCAGGGCGTGATCATCGCCCCGAACTTCTCCGTCGGGGCGGTCCTCGCGCAGCGTTTGGCCGAGGAGGCGGCCCGGTTCTTTCCAGCCGCGGAGGTCATCGAGCTGCACCACGACCAGAAGGTCGACGCGCCGTCCGGCACGGCGGCGGCGACCGCCCGGCGGATCGCCGCGGCCCGGGCCGAGGCGTGGAAGGGCCCCCAGGGCGGCGAGGCGTTCCGCGGCGGCGAGGTCGAGGGGATCCGGGTGCACAGCGTGCGACTGCCGGGGCTGGTGGCCCACCAGGAGGTCGTGTTCGGCGCCCAGGGGCAGACGCTGTCGATCCGCCACGACACCACCGATCGAAACTCGTTCATGCCGGGGGTCCTGCTGGCGATCCGCCACGTCCCCCGGCGCCCTGGCCTGACGGTCGGCCTCGAGCCTCTCCTCCTCGAGCGCTGACGACCCGGGGCGATCGCTCCGCGGTCGGCGGGCCCCCCGGCCCCCGGTTCAGGACGACGTCTCGGCCGGGCGCTCCGGTCCGCCGACGATGTGCGTGACGGGCACGCCGCAGGACCGCTCCATCCGGTGGGGGAGGTCCTGTTTCAACCACCGGGAGACCCCGGCGGGCAGCGTCGACAGGATGATCTCGGCGAACTCTTGGACCCGCTGGCAGTCCCGGACCGCCTCGATGGGGTTGGCGTCGCCCACCTCGCCGTCGACGTCGGCGCCCAGGTCGCGGAACCGCGCCAGCGCCAGGTCGAGCCGCTTCTGGGCCAACGCCTGGGCCTCCCCCTCGGTCCAGACGGCGTGGTCGGCCGGCGACGTGGCCGGGACCACGATGTGGAACGAGGCCGGGGCGGCGGCCATCCGCTTGCGGACCTCGTCGAGCAGGTGGTCCCCGCCGAGGGTCTGGTTGGCGACGACGAGATAGCGGCGCATCCGAGCTCCCGTCGACCATCTTAGGCCCGTGGCGGGCGTTACGGGAGCCGCTCGCGGAGCGAGCCGCCCCTCTGCATGCGGCCGTAGTCGCCCTTGCCGTAGTGCCAGGCCAGGACCTTCTCCGGCACCAGCCGGAGCACGACGCGGTCCGGCTCCTTGACCGCCCCCGACAGCCACCGGCGGCCCTCGGCCACGCCGTACCGGGTGGCGATCCGCTCCAGCCACGCGTCCCGGTCGTCGCTCCAGACCTCGGGCGTGCCGGAGGCGACCACGGCGCGGTACGGGCGATCCTCGCTGGCGATCGAGACCGCGACCGGCGAGCCGGCCGTGATGTCGGCGCCGGTCCTCCGGGCCTCCAGCCGGGTCGTGAACCACAGCGCCCGTTCGGCGTAGAGGTACCAGACCGGCCGCACGCGGGGCCGCCCGTCGGGTCCGACCGTGGCCCAGTGGGCCAGGCGGACCTCCTCGAGGAACTCCCGCAGGCTGTCTCCCTCGAGCGGCAGCTGGGATCACCTCCCGCGGTATTCCTCGGCCAGGCGGACCTGCCCGCCCTGCTCCTCCAGCAGGACGCCGTCGCACTCGCCGAGCGGCTCGATGGCCGTCCCGGCCAGCCCGTACACGGTGGCCTCGATGAGCGGCGTATGGCTCACCGCGAGGCCACGACCTCCGTCCGGGACGCTGCCCAGCAGCTCGCGGGCCACCGCGGCCAGCCGCCTCGTCTCCTGACGGACCAGGTCGGGGTCCTGCCGCTCGATAGCGTCGATCCGGCTCGAGCCGGCCGCCTTCGCCGCCCCCCGCCAGCGATCCTCGACCGGCGACCCGAGCCCCTCGACCACCGCGTGCTGCTCGGGCAGGGGCTGGCCGAGCCCTCGGAGGAACCACGCCACGGTCTCCGCAGCGCGCTTCGCCGGGGAGGTGTACACCGCGGCGTAGCCGCCGGGGAGGTTGCGTCCCACCGCCTCGGCGTGGCGCTGCCCTTCCGGGGAGAGGCCGTCGGCGTCCGGTGCGCGCTCGGCGTGGCGGCGGAGCTCGAGCGCCCGCATCTACCTGACGGTGTGCTCCTCGACGAACAGCAGGCCGAACGCCGACGTGAAGTTCCCCAGGTCGTCCGTGGACCGCTTGGCGACCTCGCTCGCCATGTCGGCCTTGAACCCGTCGCGATCGGCCCACTCGAGGACCGCGACGCCGTCGTAGGGCCGCTCCTGCCCTTCCGGCACCCGGGTGACCAGGTGGACCGTGTATCCCCGGAGGTGCTCGTAGCCGTGGCCGGCGATCGGCGCGTGGGTCGAGAGCCAGTAGTCGCGGAACTCCTCGTCCGACATGCCGTCCTTCCTGCGGAGCCAGATGTGGACCTTCATCGGATGGGCCTCCTCCCCGGTCGGCGGTCGAATAGTAGGCAGACGCTCGGACCGGCGGCGACTCAGCCCCGGCTCGGCTCCTCGGGAGCGCGGGCGTGGGCCCGGGCCAGGACGAACAGCAGGTCCGAGAGCCGGTTCAGGTACCGGATCGCGTCGGGGTTCACGTCCCGGCCCGACTGGCGGAGCTCGACCGTCCGCCGCTCGGCACGCCGGACGACCGTCCGCGCCAGATCGAGCCCGGCCGAGACCTCGTCGGCCCCCGGCACGATGAACTCCTGGGGAAGCGGGTGTTCCGCCACCGTCTCGTCGATCCGCCGCTCCAGCGCCTCCACCATGTCGCCGGTGACCAGCGAGACGCCCTCCGTGAGCTTGGCCCGCTCGTCGGGGTTCGTGGCCAGATCCGCCCCGACGACGAACAGCTCCCGCTGCAGCTCGAGGAGCGCGCGACCGAGCTCGCCGCGGGTGCGGGCCCGGACCGCCCCCAGGGCGGCCACGGCCTCGTCGACGGTGCCGTACGCCTCGGCCGCTGGGTCGGCCTTGGAGATCCGGCTGCCGTAGAGCAGCCCGGTCGTGCCGTCGTCCCCGGTCCGGGTGTAGATCCGGGGCACCTATCGGCCCTCGCTCGCCAATCCGCGCACGCGGCTAGGATAGCCGGGGATGCCCGGGCCACGGCCGGCTCGGCGCCCACAGGTGGTGCCGCACGGAACGCCGCCGGGCCTCAAGAGGCACGGCGGCCTCGTGAGCAACACGTGCTTCTTGTTGCGAAAGTGAAAAGCTGCTAGGCTCGCCGGCAGCGTGGGGGCGGGCCGGCCGGGCAATGCGGGCCTCCCGACTGGCGCCCGGCCGGGCCCCGCGCTTCGCCGCCGGCCACAGGAACGCCTCCGGCGAGAGGCGGTGAGGAGGTAGCGATGGCCGGGAGGTTCGGGGCGGTGCTCACCGCCATGGTCACGCCGTTCCGCGAGGACCGCTCGCTCGATCTCGACCGCGCCCAGCAGGTGGCCCGATGGCTCCTCGACCACGGCAGCGACGGCCTCGTCGTGGCCGGCACCACCGGCGAGTCGCCTACGCTCTCGGACCGGGAGAAGACGGACCTGTGGCGGGCGGTGGTCGAGGCCGTGGAGGGACGCGGGCCGGTGATCGCCGGCACCGGCACCTACGACACCGCGCACTCGGTGCACCTGAGCCAGGAGGCCGAGAAGGCCGGATGCGACGCGGCCCTCGTCGTGTCGCCCTACTACAACAAGCCGCCGCAGGAGGGCCTGTACGAGCACTTCACGACGGTGGCTCGGCAGACCGCCCTCCCGGTGATCCTCTACAACATCCCCGGCCGCACGGCGGTCCGGATCGACCACGCGACGCTGCTCCGCCTGGCGGAGGTCGAGAACATCGTGGCGGTCAAGGACGCCACGGGCGACCTGGCCGGGGCGGCGCAGCTGATCGCCGAGGCCCCCTCGGACTTCGAGGTCATCTCCGGCGAGGACGCGCTGACGTTCGCGCTGGCCTGCCTGGGAGGGACCGGCGTGATCTCGGTGACCTCGCACGTCGTCGGGGAGCGGATGGGGCGGATGCTCGAGCTGGTCGCGTCCGGCGACGTGGCCGCGGCCCGCACCGTCGACCAGGAGCTGGGGCCGGTGTACAGGGCGCTGTTCATGACCACAAGCCCCATCCCGGTCAAGGCGGCGATGGGGCTCCTCGGCCAGCCGGTCGGCCCGCCGCGGCTGCCGCTGGTCCCGGCCACCGACGAGCAGGTCGAGCGCCTGCGGAGAGCGCTGGAGGATGCCGCGGCCCTCTAGGCTGGTCTTCCTCGGCGGGCTGGGGGAGGTCGGCCGCAACATGGCCTGCCTCGAGATCGACGGCCGCATCCTGGTCCTCGACACGGGCCTGTCGTTCCCCACCGAGGACATGCCGGGGATCGACCTGGTCCTGCCGGACTATCAGTACCTGCGCGAGCGGAAGGAGGCCATCGAGGCCGTCATCCTCACGCACGGGCACGAGGACCACGTCGGGGCGCTGCCGTACCTCCTGCGGGAGATGTCGCTGCGCGTCCTGGCCACGCCGCTCACGCTCGGGCTCCTGGGCCCGAAGCTCGAGGAGCACCGGGTGGCCGACCGCGCGGACCTCGTGGCCGTCGAGCCCGGCGGGAGCGCGGAGGTGGGGCCGTTCCGGATGCGGTTCCTACGGGTGACGCACTCGATCCCCGACGGGCTCGCGGTGGCCATCGACACCCCGGCCGGCACGGTGCTCCACACCGGGGACTTCCGGCTCGACCCCACGCCGATCGACGGCCTGGTCACCGACCTCCGGGGGTTCGCCGAGGAGGCCCGCCGGGGGGTGCACCTCCTGCTGTCGGACTCGACGAACGCCGAGGACGAGGGGACGGTGCCCAGCGAGCGGACCGTGGGGCCGACCCTCCAGCGGATCTTCGACGAGGCGCCGCGGCTCCTCGTCGCGGCGTGCTTCGCCAGCCACATCCACCGCATCCAACAGATCTGTGACGCGGCCCAGGCCGTGGGCCGGAAGGTGGCCTTCCTCGGGAGGAGCATGCACCAGGCCACGGAGAACGCCCTGGCGCTCGGCCGCCTGACGCTCCCCGAGGAGGACGTCGTCGACATCGAGGCCATCGCCGAGATGGACCCGCGCGACGTCGCCGTGGTCTGCACCGGGAGCCAGGGGGAGCCGCTGTCGGCGCTGGCGCTGATGGCCGCGCACGAGCAGAAGTTCGTCCACCTCGAGCCCGACGACACGGTGGTCCTGTCCTCGTCCGTGATCCCGGGGAACGAGACCGCGATCAACCGGGTGATCGACGGGCTGTACCGGACCGGCGCGCGCGTCTTCCACACCGCCAACGCCCACGTCCACGTCTCCGGGCACGCCGCCGCCGACGAGCTGAAGCTGATGCTCAACCTGGTGGGCCCTCGGTGGTTCATCCCGATCCACGGCGAGCGGCGGCACCTGGTGAACCACGTCCGCCTGGCGCGCGAGGTCGGGATGCCGCCCGAGCGCGTCGTGCTCTGCGAGGACGGAGACGTGGTGGAGATCGGCGAAGACGTCCGCGTGGCGGACCGCGTCCAGGCCGGGATGATCCTCGTCGACGGCCTGGGGATCGGGGACGTCGGCCAGGCGGTGCTCCGCGACCGCCGCAAGCTGGCCGGCGACGGGATCGTCGTCGTGGTGGTCACGGCCGACGCTCACAGCGGGGAGATCCTGGCCGGCCCGGACATCATCACCCGGGGCTTCGTCCACGACGAGACGTCCCCGGAGATCCTGGAGGAGGCCCGTCACCGGACCGCGCTGTCGCTGAAGGAGGTGGCCGAGGAGGAGGTGAGCGACCCGGCCATCCTCAAGCAGCACGTCCGGCGGACGCTGGGCCGGTACTTCTTCGAGGCGATCCAGCGCAAGCCGATCATCGTCCCGGTCATCATGGAGGTCTGACCGGGCGGCGCGGAGGCGCCGTCTGCGGGCCGATCCCCAACCTGGTTTCCGCCATCCTGCCCCGGGTACCTAGCGTGCGGGGGGCGTTCGCCAAGGAGGTCGGAAGCTTGCCCGACATCGGGCGCCGGACGTGGGTCATCGCCGAGGGCTACATCCCGGGCCGGAGCACCGGGCCGGAGCCGGAGATGACCAGCCACGAGACCGCGTGCATCCTGAACGCCGGCGACCGCGAGGCCCAGGTGGAGATCACCGTGTACTTCGCCGACCGCGACCCCGCGGGGCCGTACGCGGTGACGGTGCCCGCGCGGCGCACGCTCCACCTGCGGTTCAACGACCTCCATGACCCCGAGCCCGTCCCGAAGGACACCGACTACGCCAGCGTGATCGAGTCCGACGTCCCGGTCGTCGTCCAGCACACCAGGCTCGACTCGCGACAGGCGGAGAACGCCCTCCTCTCGACGATCGCCTACCCGGCCCGATGACCCGCGGTTCGGCCCCGGCCGGGCTGGCGGAGGCGCTCGCCCGCGACCTCCGGGGCGAGATCCGGGGCGAGGTGCGGTTCGACGCCGGCGCCCGGGCGCTCTACGCCCACGACTCGTCCAACTACCGGCAGCTTCCGATCGGGGTGGTCGTGCCGCGCGACACCGAGGACGTGGTCCGCGCCGTCGAGGTCTGCCGCTCGCACGGGGCGCCCGTGCTCCCCCGGGGTGGCGGGACGAGCCTGGCCGGCCAGTGCGTCAACGTCGCGGTGGTCCTCGACTTCAGCAAGTACGTGAACCGGGTGGTCGAGGTGGACCCCGACCGCCGCAGGGCTCGGGTCGAGCCAGGGCTGGTGCTCGACGACCTCCGGGCGGCCGTCGGGCCGCGGCTGAGCTTCGGACCCGATCCATCGACCCACAACCGCTGCACGCTCGGCGGCATGATCGGCAACAACTCGTGCGGCACGCACTCGGTGCAGGCCGAGTTCTACGGCCCCGGGGCCCGCATGACGCACAACGTCGAGGAGCTGGAGGTCCTCACCTACGACGGGCTGCGGCTCCGGGTCGGCGCCACCCCGGACCAGGAGCTCGAGGCCGCGGTGGCCGGCGGCGGGCGGAGGGGTGAGATCTACCGGCGGCTGAGGGAGGTGCGCGACCGGTACGCGCCGCTGATCCGGGAGCGGTTCCCGGACATCCAGCGACGGGTCTCCGGCTACAACCTGGACGAGCTCCTGCCGGAGAACGGCTTCCACCTGGCCCGCGCGCTGACCGGCACCGAGGGCACGTGCGTGACGGTCCTGGAGGCCACCGTCTCGCTGATCGACGATCCGCCGGCCCGGTCGCTGGTCGTGGTGGGGTTCGAGGACGTCTACGCGGCCGCGGACGCCGTCCCCGCCGTGCGCGAGCACCGGCCGATCGCCCTGGAGGGCTTCGACGACGTGCTCGTCGACAACAACCGCGTCATGGGCATGAACCTGCGGGCCATCGAGGAGATCCCCCCGGGGCGCGGGTGGCTGCTGGTCGAGTTCGGCGGGGACGCCCCGGACCAGGCCGACGACCGCGTCCGGGGCCTCGTCGACGAGCTCCGGCGGGCGCCGGGGTTCCGGGACGCCAAGATCTACGACGACCGCCACGCCGCCGAGCAGATCTGGCACCTGCGGGAATCGGGCCTCGGGGCCACCGCCTTCGTCCCGGGGAAGGACGACGCCTGGGAGGGGTGGGAGGACGCCGCGGTCCCGCCCGAGCGGCTGGGCGACTACCTCCGGGCGTTCGTCCGGCTGCTCGACCGCCACGGGTACGAGACCTCGACCTACGGGCACTTCGGCCAGGGCTGTGTCCACTGCCGGATCAACTTCGACATGGAGACCGTGGAGGGCGTGGAGCGGTACCGACGGTTCGTGGACGAGGCCGCGGACCTGGTCCTCGAGCACGGCGGCTCGCTGTCCGGCGAGCACGGCGACGGCCAGTCCCGCGCCGAGCTCCTGGCGAAGATGTACGGGCCGGAGCTGGTCCGGGCGTTCGGGGAGTTCAAGGCCATCTGGGACCCGGACGGCCGGATGAACCCCGGCAAGGTCGTCGACCCGTACCCGATCACCTCGAACCTCAAGCTGGGGGCCGACTACGCCCCGGCGCTGGTCGAGACCCATTTCTCGTACCCGGAGGACCACGGCGATTTCGGGCACGCCGCACTCCGGTGCGTGGGCGTCGGGGAGTGCCGCCGGATGGGCGGCGGGACGATGTGCCCCTCCTACATGGTGACCCGCGAGGAGAAGCACACCACGCGCGGGCGGGCCCGGATGCTGTTCGAGATGATGAACGGGGCCGAGATCCCGCTCTGGAAGAGCGAGGAGGTCCTGGAGTCGCTCGAACTGTGCCTGTCCTGCAAGGGGTGCAAGGCCGACTGCCCCGTGTCCGTGGACATGGCCACCTACAAGGCGGAGTTCCTGTCCCACCACTTCAAGGGGCGGCTCCGGCCGCGGGCCGCGTACGCGATGGGGCTGATCTACTGGTGGGCCAGGATCGCCTCGAAGGTTCCCCGGCTGGCGAACCTGGTGGCCCACGCGCCGGCGCTCTCCACGGCGCTGAAGCGGGCCGGCGGGATCGCCGTCCAGCGCCAGGCACCCCGCTTCGCCGAGCGCACGTTCCGCGACTGGTTCCGGCGGCGCGGCGAGCGGGACGGGCAGGGTCGGAAGACGGTGGTGCTGTGGCCGGACACGTTCAACAACCACTTCCACCCGCGGACGGCCCGGGCCGCGGCCGAGGTCCTCGAGGCCGCCGGGTACCGGGTGGTGATCCCCGATCGGATCCTGTGCTGCGGGCGCCCGCTGTACGACTACGGGATGCTCGACCTGGCGAAGGCCTTCTGGCGACGTACGCTGTCGGCGCTCGGGCCGTACGTCCACGAGGGCGTGCCCATGGTGGGTGTCGAGCCCAGCTGCGTGGCGTCGTTCCGCGACGAGCTGCCGGGGCTCCTGCCGCACGACGAGGACGCCAAGCGGCTCAGCCTCCAGACGCTGACGCTCGCGGAGCTCCTC
>DASZZY010000039.1:0-6010 GCA_036260395.1 Actinomycetota bacterium | reverse complement strand
AGCTCGGCGGCCGTCTCGGCGATCCCCGAGGCGGCCCCGGCCCGCTCCGGTGGGGCCACCCCGACGATGAGGTCGATCGCCAGCGTGAACACCGGTGCCAGCCCCAGCGAGAAGATCACGGAGCCCGCCAGGAACAGGGGGAAGCCCGACGCCTCGTCGAGGCGCACGAACGCGGCGAACCCGGCCGCTGCCAGCACCATCCCGCCCGCCATCAGCGACGCGGGATGGAACCGCCGCGCCAGCCGGGGCGTCAGCTGGGACCCGACCACGAACGCCAGCGCCCAGGGCACCGTCCACAGCCCCGCCTCGAGCGGCGACAGGCCCAGGACGAGCTGGAGGTACTGGGGAAGGAACAGGAAGCCGCCGAACACGATCACGACCCCCAGGCCGTAGGTGGCCAGCGCGGCGCTGAACCCGGGGGCCCGGAACAGGCGGAGGTCGATCAGCGGGTCCGCCAGCCGGCGCTGCCGGCGGACGAAGGCGCCGCCCAGCGCCGCGCCGCCCACGATGGCCACCGCCGGGGCCCACCCCCACCCGTCCTGCGCCAGCTGCTTGAGCCCGAAGATCGCCGCCAGGACCGCCGCCAGCGACAGCGCGGCACTGGCCAGGTCCGGCCGCCCGGCGGTTGGATCGCGGTACTCGGGGAGGAGCCGCGGGCCGAGGAGCAGGAGCAGCGCCATCACCGGGACGGCGAGCAGGAACGCGGCTCCCCACCAGAACGCCTCGAGGACGAGGCCTCCCAGCAGCGGGCCGATCGCGGCGCCCACCGAGAAGCTCGTGATCCACACCGCGATGGCCGTCTGCCGCTGGCGGGGGTCGTGGAACATGTTCCGAATCAGCGACAGCGTGGAGGGCGCCAGCGTGGCGCCGGCCAGCCCGAGGAGGGCCCGGGTGACGATCAGCATCTCGGCGCTCCGTGAGAGCGCCGCCACCACCGAGGCCACGCCGAACGAGGCCGCGCCGATCATCAGCAGCCGCCGCCGGCCGATCCGGTCGCCGAGCGAGCCCATCGTGATCAGCGAGCCGGCCACCATGAAGCCGTAGATGTCGATGATCCACAGCAGCTGGGCGCTCGACGGCCGCAGGTCCCGGCTGATCTGGGGCACCGCCAGGTGCAGCACGGTGAGGTCCATCACGTACAGCACACAGCCCAGCGCCAGCACGGCGAGGCCGATCCACTCCCGCCGCCCGGCTCGGGCGTTCGTCTCGGTCAGGGGCTCCATCTCCGTCCTCCGGGTTCCTGGGTCTCGATGCCTTGGACCGGATGGGCCCCCGAAACTCATCGCTCGGGTCGGCTGCCATCCCGGGAGGCCGCTATGATGGCTGCTTCCGTCGACGGACCGGCGGGAGGAGCGATCGATGAGCGAGCCGACCACACCGGCCCCCTCCGGGGCCGCCATAGCCGAGCGCCCGGACCTCGAGCGCCTGCTGGAGGGCCACCGGCGGGAGCTGACCGCCTACTGCTACCGGATGCTCGGGTCGGCGTTCGAGGCGGAGGACGCCGTCCAGGAGACGCTCCTGCGGGCCTGGAGGGGGTTCGACCGGTTCGAGGGCCGTGCCGCGGTGCGTTCCTGGCTGTACCGGATCGCCACGAACGTCTGCCTCGACATGCTGACCGGCAAGGAGCGCCGAGCTCGCCCCATGGACCTCAGGCCCGCCGGGACCGCCGACCAGCCCCTGCCTCCCCCGCTCCCCGAGACGGCGTGGGTCGAGCCGATCCCCGACGGGCGGGTCCTGCCGGAGGATGCCGACCCCGCCGAGCGGGCCGAGCTGCGGGAGACGGTCCGCCTGGCGTTCGTGGCCGCGCTCCAGCATCTTCCGCCCCGGCAGCGCGCCGTGCTCATCCTCCGGGAGGTCCTGCGGTGGAGCGCCGCCGAGGTCGCCGAACTCCTCGGCACCAGCGTGGCGTCGGTGAACAGCGCGCTCCAGCGAGCCCGGGCGTCGCTGGCCTCGACCGGGGTGAGCGAGGCCGGGCCTCCCGGGTCGCTGGACGAGGAGCAGAAGGCGCTCCTGGCCCGCTACGTCGACGCCTTCGAGCGGTACGACATGGACGCGCTGACGGCGCTGCTCCACGAGGACGCCACCTGGTCGATGCCGCCGTACGACCTCTGGCTCCGGACCCACCTCGACGTCCGCCGGTGGTGCCTGGGCCCGGGGATCGCCTGCCGTGGCTCGAAGCTCATCCCGACCGTGGCCAACGGCTCCCCGGCGTTCGGTCAGTACAAGCCGAGCCAGACCGGAGCCGGCCGCGAGCCGTGGTCGCTGCAGGTCCTCGAGGTGTCAGGCGATCGGATCAGCGGGATCACGTTCTTCCTCGACACCGCGAGGTGGTTCCCGCTGTTCGGGCTGCCCCCGCGACTGGACGACTGACCGCCCGGCCTCCGGGAAGACCTCGGCCAGGCCCGTCAGCGAGAGCAGGCGCTCCAGCCCGCCGGGCACGTGATCCAGCCTCACCGCCCCTCCCCGACGGCGGGCGGTGAGCTGAAGCCTGGCCAGCAGGTCGACGGCCAGCAGGTCCGGCTCGACGATCGCCGCGCAGTCGCAGATCACCTCGCGGGCGCCGTGGCGCTCCAGCAGCCGGAGGAGCCGCCCGCACAGCGCGGGGATGGCCGAGCGGGGGATCCGGCCGTCCAGGGCGAGCACGAGCGCTTCCGGCCTGGCGACCGCCGGCCGTTCGTTCCCCGGTGTCCTCGGCGGCTCCATGGCCAGCCCGCGGGCGGATCTCCTTTCGCGCTCCTCGGAGATGCAGACGCCCGCACGACGCGAAACTCATCGGAGGCCGCCGCGCCCGGACCTGTGCCCCACGGCCGGGTGAAGCGCGGACGCCCTCGGGGCTATACTCCCGGGCCACGGCGATCCCCACGCCGAACCCCAAGCTCCGGCGCTCACGCCGCCGGCTCGATGGGGCAAAGGGGCTCCGCCTCGGGGGGCGTCTCGGTCAGGCTGGACCCGTGGGTCGACGACCCCGGGAGCGTGAGTCCCGCGGTTGGGCGGCCCGAAGGAGGGACCGATGACCGAGGACAAGGCCCGGAAGCGGGCCATCCGCACCCGCATGGCCAAGACCGGCGAGCGCTACACGGCTGCGCGCCGCCACGTCGGCGCCCGTCAGGAACCCGCAGCGCCGGTAGCGGATCCCGGCGTCTCCGAGGAGGCCGTTCGGCGGGGGACCGGCAGGGGCTGGACGGAGTGGCTGGCTATCCTCGACGCCTGGGGCGCCGCCGAGCGGTCGCACCGGGACATCGCGCGCTACGTGCGCGAGGAGCACGGCGTCGGCGGGTGGTGGGCGCAGTCGGTCGCCGTCGGCTACGAGCGGGCCCGCGGCATGCGCGCTAAGCACGAGACCACCAGCGGCTTCCAGGTCTCCGTGTCGAAGACGCTCCCGGTGGACGCGGCGGTCCTGTTCCGGGCGTTCACCGAGCCCCGGACCCGCAACCGCTGGCTCGAGCCCGGGACGCTGCGGACCCGGACCGCGAAGCGCGACCGCACCGCCCGGTTCGACTTCCGCGACGGCGCGTCCCGGGTCGTCGTGGGGTTCACGGCGAAGGGACCAGACAAGGCCACCGTGGCGGTGCAGCACGAGCGCCTGGCCGACGCGGACGCCGTCGAGGAGATGCGGGCCTGGTGGAAGGAGCGCCTGGCCCGCCTGGCCGACGTCCTGGCGCGCTGATACAAGACTTGGCGCTCGGCTGACGCCCGGCGTGCGGCGTTACTGCCCCCCGTTCCCCTCCGCCGGGCGCGAGGCGAACAGCACCCGGTCCAGCACGGCGAACTTCCCGATCCAGATGAGCCCGAACGCGAGGAGGTTGGCCAGGCTCACCGCCGGGACCGTCCCCCATGTCCGGTCGGCCACGGCGACGAGCCACGTCGAGAACGCCAGGCCCAGCAGGGCCATCCCCCAGAAGGGAGCGATCTCCCTCCACAGGTGGTTCCGCCCGCGCTTGCTCCACACCCAGTAGCGGTTGAGGACGTACGCCGGTACGGCGGCCACGCTGACCGCCACGACGTTCGCCGTGGCCCCCGGCCACTCGAGGCCGCCCTTGAGTCCGATGAGCAGGACCTGGGTGATGAGGATGGACGCCCCGGACACCAGCGAGTACCTGGTCGCCTTGCCCAGGAGGGAGCCGCGCCCGGCCGACAGCGCCTCGAGACGTGATCGCACCGGGCGATGGTACGACCGGGAGGGCCCGAGCGACCGCGCGGCGGCCCGGAGACGGTGTTCCCCCGGCTCGGCCTGCGTGCGTCGTGAGGCACGAGGTCGAGCGCTCCGGTAGGGGAGGCGGAGGTCACAGCGCACGAAGACGGGGATGCCGAGGAGGAGGGGTGCCTCACTACCTCAAAGGGATGCGGGCCGCCTTCTACGTCGCCTGAGAGATCCCGACTCAGCACAGCCACACCGGCGGCCGTGGGGGGAACAGGTGATGCTCCGGCCCGGCGGTCGGTGGAGATGTGCCACGCCATCCTGTTATTGAGTGGCAGGATGGTGCGGATCGTGTTCACCCAGCGGAGGCGGACGGGAATCGAACCCGCCAGCGAGCTCTCGCCCGCTCACCGGTTTTGAAGACCGGGGGGCCCACCAGGTGCCCGGACGCCTCCGATATGTCAGGATACGGGCTCCAGGGGGAACCAGGGGAACCAAAGGGGGGAGTGCCGCGTCAACCTTTCGAGCCCTTCGGGGCTGTGTTCTGTCTGGGAGGCGACTCGAAAGGAGCCGGCCGTGAGACGTTCCGTTGCCCGCTTGACCCTCGCCGCGATCCTGGCCGCCACGGTTCAGTGGTTGCCGGTCAGCACCACCAGCGCCGCCGAGCCGGCGCTGCCGTCGGTCCGGCTCATCGCCGCCGACGACCACGTGACCGCCAAGCGGTTCGGGAAGACGGTCTGGCTCGATCCCGGGGTGTTCGTGGCGGCCACCGGAGGGGCCTTCGACCTGCGGGTCTCGCGCCCCGACTACACGAGCCCGCTCGACCTCCGGCAGGTCGACCCGGCGACGGGGGAGGTCGTCCGCGACCTGCCCGAGGACGCCCTGGCCGGCTGGAACGGCCTGTCGAAGTTCTTCCGCCTCCGCGTCGAGGATGCCTCCGGCGACGGCGTGGCCGCCCGGAAGGTCAGGTTCTGCCCGGGCGAGGGCTCGCGGCAGCGGATCGACGACAGCGGCCCGTTCGACCCGGCCTACCCGTGGTTCTGCGGCGCCTGGCACCCGCTGGTCCAGGGCCAGACCTGGGGCATCGACCAGGGGTGGGCCGTGCACGCGCTGGGCTGGGACGAGGCGGTGGCGGTCCGGATCCCGACCGGCGAGTACACCCTCCGGTTCTGGATCCGCGACCGGTACGTGAACATGTTCGACGTGGCCCCCGAGGACGCCAGCGTCACGATGGGCCTCACCGTGAAGAAGGGGAAGAAGGGCGGGTGCTGCTTCGAGGGACGGCCCTCGGCGCCCGAGCAGGGCCAGCCACCGGACGACACGCCGGCCCCCGCCGTGCCCGAGATCACCGATCCCGACCCCGCCACGCTCCCGAACCTGGAGGCGCTCCCGGCGCTCTTCTTCGACTTCTCCCGCCGAGGGGCCCGCGAGTACCTGGCGTTCGGGGCCACCGAGTGGAACTCCGGTCCCCAGCCGCTGGTCGTGGAGGGGTTCAGGCGTCCCGGCGAGGACGTCATGGACGCCTACCAGTACTTCTACGAGGACGGCGAGGCCGTCGGCCGGGCGCCCGTGGGGACGCTCGAGTACCACGAGGGCGGCGGCCACAACCACTGGCACTTCGAGGAGTTCACGGAGTACACGCTGCTGGACGCGACCGGGGCCGAGGTCGTGGCCAGCAACAAGCAGTCGTGGTGCCTGGTGCCCACCGACCCCATCGACCTCACGGTGCCTGGCGCCGACTGGAACCCCGAGGGGCTCGGGTTCTCGGCGTGCGGCAGCCCGAGCTCGATCTGGGTGCGGGAGACGCTCCAGGTCGGCTGGGGCGACACCTACTTCCAGTGGGTGGCGGGCCAGGCCTTCAACGTGACCGGC
>DASZZY010000038.1:0-12447 GCA_036260395.1 Actinomycetota bacterium | reverse complement strand
CCCGCCGGGCCCGGACCGGGTCGAGCCGGCGACCGGTTCGATCGGGCCATGCTGGTGGACGTACTGGCTCCCGACCAGATCCCCTCCATCGACGACCCGACGTTCATCCCGCCCGGGCGCGCCGCCTGGGTGGCGGACCGGGCCCCCGTGGCGTCGGTGGAGTTCGACGGCGATGCACGAGCGTATCCCCTCCAGATCATGACCCGGCACGAGATCGTCAACGACGTGATCGCAGGCCGGCCCGTCGCCGTGACGTACTGTCCGCTGTGCAACTCGGCCATCGCCTTCGACCGCCGGGTCGGCGAGCGGACCCTGGAGTTCGGCGTCTCCGGCAAGCTGTACGCCTCCGACCTGGTCATGTACGACCGGCAGACCGGGTCCCTGTGGCTGCAGTTGACGGGGGAATCGATCCAGGGCCCGCTCGCGGGGAGGACGCTGGAGGTCCTCCCCGCGCAGATCCTCTCCTTCGCCCAGTGGCGGCGGGACCACCCGAACGGCAGGGTGCTCTCCCGGCCGAGCGCCGGCTCGGGCTCCTATCAGACGAACCCCTACGTCGGCTACGACCGCCAGCCCGGGCCGTACGGGAGCTTCTTCGATCGGCCCGTGGACGGCCGCCTCGAGCCGATGGAACGGGTCGCGGGAGTGACGATCGACGGCGTCGTGGTCGCGTACCCCTATCGGACCCTCGCCACGGACGACCGAATCGGCGCCATCAACGACACCGTGGCGGGACGGCCGGTGGCCGTCTTCTGGGAAGCCGGCGTGGCGTCCGCGCTCGACACCGAACGCATCGCCGACGGCCGCGACGTCGGCACGTCGGGGGTGTTCCTCGCCCAGACGGAGGGGCGGCGGCTGACGTTCGGGATCCGCGAGGGCACGATCCGAGACCGTGAGACGGGATCGTCGTGGACGATCGGCGGACGCGCGGTCTCCGGCTCGCTCGCCGGGACGCGGCTGGAGCCGGTGCCCCACGTCGACGCCTTCTGGTTCGCGTGGCAGGCCTTCTACCCCGAGAGCGAGGTCTACTCGGAGGGCTGACCGGTGGGCTCGCGGCCCAGCGCCAGGCCCACCGCGTCGTCCACGGACAGCCGCTTCCCCTCCTCGAACGGCTCCCGGTACGTGGGATCCCTCCGGAGCTTGGCGATGGCATCGAGCCAGACGGGGTCCTCGAACACATAGGAGGCCAGCTCCGTCCCGCTCACCTCGCGGAGCGCGTCGGCCGCGCCGGCCATCCGGGCCGCCTCGATCTCGTCGCCGTCCTCGTACCTCGCGGCGGCGAAGTCCCCGAGGAGCAGCGTGATGCCGGAGAGGTCGTTGACCTCCGAGAACATCTCCAGCGACTCGCGGAACCGCGCCTTGGCCTCGCCGTTCTTCCTCATTCGCAGCAGGACGAGGCCCAGGGTGTGCAGCCCCCAGGCAGTCCCGAAGCGGTCGCCGAGTCGGCGCTTGACATCGACATTCTCGCTGAGGACCGCCTCGGCCCGCTCGAAGTCCTCCAGCCGGTAGTAGACGTTCCCCAGCCCCCACGCGACCTTGGCCTGACCGGCCTCGTCGCCGAGCTCGGCGAACACCCGCCGGCTCTCCTCCAGCAGCCGGGCTCCTCCTTCGACGTCGGGCGGCTGCGGGACGAGGTACGCGAACGACAGGTTGTAGAGCGCCTCTGCCTCGCCACGCCGGTCCCCGAGCTCGCGGTAGAGGTCCAGGCTCGCCTGGTAGTACCGGGCACATGCCTCGAAGTCACCCATCCAGTACACGACGCCGCCGGCGCCCTCGAACGCCGCCGCCCGGGCCTGGGCGGATCCTCCCTGGAGACCGAGCGCCCGCTCGAACCGAACCCGGGCCTCGCGGAGGTGCCCCCTGAACTGCCAGAACCGCCACAGCGGGGCGGCGATCCGGAGCGCCAGGTCGGCGTCGGACCGCTCCACCGCCCAATCGAACGCCGCGCGCAGGTTGTCGTGCTCGACCGCGAGCGCGTCGAGCCACTCGCTCTGCCGCTCACCCGTCAGCTCCGGGGCCGCCCGTGCCGCAAGGTCGCGGAAGCGCTCGGCGTGCCGGCGCCCGAGGTCCTCGCCCTGACCGCTCTCGTCCAGCCGCTCGATCGCGTACTCCCGGATGGTCTCCAGCATGAAGAACCGCGGCTCGCCGCCCGGTCCCTCCATCTGCCGGAGCAGGCTCTTGTTGACCAGCGACCCGACCGCCTCCAGCGGATCCATCCCCAGGGAGCCGTCGGGGTCACACACCGCCTCAGCGGCCTCCAGGTTGAAGCCGCCGACGAACACCGAGAGCCGCGCGAACAGCGCGCGCTCGTCCTCCTCCAGCAGCTCGTAGCTCCAGGCGATGGCATCCCGGAGGGTCTGCTGGCGGCCGGGCAGATCTCGGGCGCCGCCGGAGAGCAGGGCCAGGCGATGCCCGAGGCGCTTCAGCATGGCCTGGGGCGAGAGGATCTTCGACCGGGCGGCGGCGAGCTCGATGGCCAGCGGCAGGCCGTCCAGCCGGGCGGTGATCTCCGCCACCGCGGGAGCGTTCTCCTCGTTCACGACGAACCTCGGGTTCACGGCCTTGGCGCGCTCCACGAACAGGCTCACGGCCTCGAACTGAGACAGCGAGGCCAGGGGTGGCAGGTGCATCGGGTCGGGGACGCCGAGCGGCGGCACGGGGTACTCCTGCTCGCCGTGCAGGCCGAGCGCCTCCCGGCTCGTGACGACGACCTTCACGCGGGACGTGGACGACAGGATCTGCCCGACGTCCGGGGCGGCGTCCACGACTTGCTCGAAGTTGTCGAGGACCAGGAGCATCTCCTTGTCGGCCAGATGCTCGACCAGGACCTCGACGGTCGGCCGCTTGGGGTCCTCGTGGAGGCCGAGGGTCTGGGCGATCGTCGCGATCACCAGGCCGGGTTGGGTGATGGGCGCCAGCGGGACGAAGAAGACGCCGTCGTGGAAGGCATCGATCATCTCCGCAGCCACCTGCAGCGACAGCCGGGTCTTCCCGGTGCCTCCCGGGCCGGTCAGGGTCAGCAGGCGCGTACGCTCGAGGACCTCCTTGACCTCGCCGAGCTCCCGGTGCCGACCGACGAAGGTGGTGAGCTGCTGGGGCAGATTCGTGGGGCGGGCGTCGAGCGTGCGCGGCGGCGGGAACTCCGCCTCGAGGCCCTCGGCCACCACCTGGTACAGCCGCTCCGGGTGGGCCAGGTCCTTGAGCCGGTGCTCGCCGAGGTCCCGGAACGTCACGCCCTCCAGCGTCTGACCGACGAGCCCTCGCGTGGCCTCCGAGACCAGGATCTGGCCGCCGTGTCCCGCGGCGGCGATCCGGGCCGCGCGGTGGACGTCGACGCCGACGTAGTTGTCGGCCCCGAGGATCCCCTCGCCGGTGTGCAGCCCCATCCGCACCTTGACCGCGACCCCGTCCGGCCAGGCGTGGCGGGCCAGCGCCCGCTGCGCCTCGATCGCCGCGGCCATCGCGTGGGGCGCCCGGGAGAAGACCACGAAGAACGAGTCGCCCTCGGTGGCGATCTCCACCCCCTCCCCCGCGGCGAACGTCTCGCGGAGGAGCCGCTGGTGGGCCTCGAGCAGCGGCGCGTACCCGTCGCCGAGGCGGTTCAGCAGGCGGGTGCTCCCCTCGATGTCGGTGAACAGGAACGTCACCGTCCCGGTGGGCAACTGCTTCGCGGTCACGCCTCCTCCCCGGTGCGGACGGGCCGATCGCTCGGTCCGGACGGCCATTATGCGCTCGCGGCCGGGGGCTCGGCTGGACGGGAGCGCGCTCGAGCCGCGCCGCCTAGGACCCGGATCGGGCGGCCGGCTCGTGCCCCAGGGCGTACGCCACGGCGTGCTCTACCGACAGCGCCTCCCCCTCGCCGTACGCGGGACGTCTCGCCAGCTCCTCCCGTGCGGCGAAGATCCCTTCGAGGACGAACGCGGCCAGGCCGAGATCGATCCCGCTGGCGGCCGCCTGGGTGAACGCCGCCCCAGCCAGCCTGGCCGCCCGGTCCTCGTCGCCGTCCTCCAGCGCCGCGGCGGCGAAGTCCGCCAGAAGCAGCGCGATGCCGGACAGGTCGCCGGCGTCCATGAAAATCTCCAGGGCTCCCTGGAGGTGCCGGCCAGCCTCGTCGGTTTCTCCACGGGTGATCAGGAGGGCGGCCAGCGTGTGCAGGGACCAGCCGATCCCGAACCGATCCCCCAGCGCACGGTTCGCGTCGAGGCTGTCGCGAGCCGCCGCCTCCGCCCGTTCCCGCTCGCCCAGCCGGATGTAGACGTTGGCCATCGCCCAGCTGACGTTGGCCTGCCCGCGCCGGTCTCCGATCTCCGCGAACAGCTCGTGGCTCTCCTCGAGGAGCTGCCTGCCGCGATCGAGATCGACCACGCCCTTGGGGACGTGGAAGATGAACGACAGGTTGTACAGGGCTTCCGCGACGCGCCGGACGTCCCCGACCTGCCGCCTCAGCTCCAGGCATGCCTCGTAGAACGCCTGTGCCGCCTTGAAGTCCCCCGTCCAGTACGCCACCCCGCCGGCCGCCTCCAGGGCATCCGCCCGGGCGTCCGCCGGTCCGCCGAGGAGCGCCAGCGCGCGCTCGAGGCGCCCCCGGGCCTCCCGGAGATGGCCGCGGAACTGCCAGAAGCGCCACAGCGGGGCGCCGATCCGGAACGCCAGCTCCGCGTCGGTGCGCTCGACCGCCCAGTCGAAGGCCGCGCGAAGGTTGTCGTGCTCGGCGGCCAGCACCTCCAGCCACTCAGCCTGCCGTTCGCCGGTCAGGAGGGGGGCGGCGCTCTCCGCCAGGGCGCGGAAGTGCTCCGCGTGCCGGCGACGGAGGTCATCGCCCTCGGCCCTCTCCTCGAGCCGCTCCATGGCGTACTCGCGGATCGTCTCCAGCATGAAGAACCGCGCCTCCCCCGCAGGGCCCTCGATCCGCCGCAGGAGGCTCTTGTTGACCAGCGACGCCACCGCTTCGAAGGCATCCGGCGTGAGGGACCCGTCCGGGTCGCACACCGCGTCGACGGCCTCGAGCCCGAACCCCCCGACGAACACCGAGAGCCGGACGAACAGCCGGGCCTCATCGTCGTCCAGCAGGTCGTAGCTCCAGGCGATGGCGTCACGGAGGGTCTGCTGGCGGCCGGGGAGGTCGCGGCGGCCGCCGGCGAGCAGGGTCAGCCGATGCCCCAATCGCTTCAACATGGCCTGCGGCGTCAGCAGCTTGGACCGCGCCGCGGCCAGCTCGATGGCCAGCGGCAGGCCGTCGAGCCGGGCCGTGATCTCGGCCACCGCCGGGGCGTTGTCCTCGTCCACCTCGAAGCGGGGGTTGACGGCCCTGGCCCGCTCGAGGAACAGGCTGACGGCCTCGAACTGCGAGAGCGACCCGAGAGGGGGCAGGCGCGCCGGGTCGGGAACCCCCAGGGGCGGCACGGGATACTCGTGCTCCCCGTGCACGCCGAGGGGCTCCCGGCTCGTGACCAGCAGCCTGGTGCGTGATGTCAACGAGAGCAGCTCGCCGACCTGCGGCGCCGCGTCCACGACCTGCTCGAAGTTGTCCAGGACCAGGAGGAGGTCCTTGTCGGCCAGGTGCTCGACCAGCACCTCGATGGTCGGTCGGCGAGCCTCCTCGTGGAGCCCGAGGACCTCGGCGATCGTGGGGATCACCAGGGAGGGGTCGGTGATCGGCGCCAGCGGGACGAAGAACGCGCCGTCCTCGTACCGCGCAAGCAGGTCCGCGGCG
Source organism: Actinomycetota bacterium (assembly GCA_036260395.1). Classification (GTDB taxonomy): domain Bacteria; phylum Actinomycetota; class UBA4738; order UBA4738; family CALAEC01; genus DASZZY01. The sequence continues at coordinate 6,737 of DASZZY010000038.1, read as the reverse complement.
ACCTGGAGGGACAGCCTCGTCTTGCCGGTTCCTCCCGGGCCGGTGAGCGTGAGCAGCCGGGTTCGCTGCAGCGCCTCCTTCACGTCGTCGAGCTCCCGCTGCCGGCCGACGAAGGACGTCAGCTGCTGGGGGAGGTTCGTCGGGCGCGCGTCGAGCGTCTTAGGAGGGCGGAAGTCGGACTCCAGCCCCTCGGCCACGACCTGGTAGAGCCGCTCGGGGTGGACGAGGTCCTTCAGCCGGTGCTCGCCCAGATCGCGGAGGCTGACCCCCTCCGGAAGCGCCTGCTCCACCAGGGCCCGCGTCGCCCCGGAGAGCAGGATCTGGCCTCCGTGGCCGGCCGCGCCGATCCGGGCCGCCCGGTGCACGTCCAGGCCGACGTAGTCGTCCGCCGCCAGCCGCCCTTCGCCGGTGTGGAGGCCCATCCGGACCTTCACGGACGTCCCGTCCGGCCAGAGATGTTCGGCCAGGGCGCGCTGCCCCGCGACCGCCGCGGCGACCGCCTGGGGGGCCCTCGGGAACACCACGAAGAACGAGTCGCCCTCGGTCGAGATCTCCACGCCATCGCCGGAGGCGAATGCCTCGCGGAGGAGCCGCTGGTGCTGCTCCAGGATCACGGGGTAGCCGTCGCCGAGCTGGTTGAGGAGCTTCGTGCTGCCCTCGATGTCGGTGAACAGAAACGTCACCGTCCCCGTCGGCAGGCCCGACGCGCTGCTCAGTGTGCTCCCTCCTCTCGCCGGGGCCACATTATCCGCCGAGCGCGCGTCGAGGACGGCTAGTCGGGGAGGATCGCCCGCAGCACCACCAGGTAGAGGGCACCGAGGCCCATCGTGATTGGGACGGTGAGCAGCCAGGAGGTGAAGATCTGGAACGTCACCCCCCACCGCACCGCTGACAGCCTCCGGCTCGCTCCCACCCCGAGGATGGAGGATGTGATCGCGTGCGTCGTGCTGATCGGGATTCCAATCTGGGAGGCGACCTGGATGACGGTCGCGCCTGAGACCTCCGCAGCGAACCCCTGCACCGGGTCCAGGTCCGTCACCCGCATGCCGAGGGTGCGGATGATCCGCCAGCCGCCGTACGCGGTTCCGAACGCGGCCACGGTCGCCGCGCTGACCACGATCCACAGGGGCACCGACGGATCCCGTCCGAAGTAAAGGGCCACCCCGAGGGCCAGGACCCCCATCGGCTTCTGGGCGTCGTTGCGGCCGTGACTGAAGGACATGAACGCCGCGGATCCGCGCTGCAGGTGCCGGAACCAGGGGAGCACCTTTCCGCGCCGCACGCGATGGAACAGCCAGTACACCAGCACGATGAGCCCGATCCCTCCGATGAACCCCAGAGCCGGCGAGGCACCGATCGCGACGATCACCTCGGTCAGTCCATCCCACCGAACACCGTCGGTCCCGGCGGTCGCCAGGGCCGCGCCCACCAAGCCGCCGATGAGTCCGTGGGTCTCGCTGACTGGGATGCCGAACCGGTAGACGAGGAGGCTCCAGCTCATCGCTCCGGCGAGACCGGCCACGACCGTGAGCATCGACAGCAGGGCGGGGTCGATGATCCCCTCGGCGATCGTCAGCGCCACCGCGGTCCCCGTGAGGCCCCCCAAGAGATTGAACACGCCTGCCATCAGCACGGCCGCCCTCGGAGACAGCACCCGGGACCCCACCGATGTGGCGATCGCGTTCGCCGCATCCGTGAAACCGCCGACGAACGCGTAGACGTAGCCGAGGATGATGACCAGGATGAAGATGGCGAGCGAGGGGTCCGTCACCGCGACCATCTCAGGCTTGCTTGAGGGCTATCCCTTCCAGGGCGTTGGCCACGTCCTCGAGCTCGTCCATCGCCGCCTCGAGTTCGTCGAGGATGTCCTTCCATTTCAGGACATCCATGGCCTTGAAGTCGCCGGAGAAGAGATCCGCGATGGCCTGTCGGTAGATGCGGTCGCCTTCGTTCTCCAGCCGGTTCACCTCGACGAAGTACTCCCCCAGCTCACGGAAGTTGGGCAACGTGGCGATCGCCTCGCTCGTCGTGGCAGCGGCTCTGCCCAGGAGGTCGGCCTGGGCCTTCATCTCAGGGAGTGGCTTATCGATCTTGTGGAGGACCAGGAGATCGGCCGCGGCATCGATGTGATCCATCACGTCGTCGAGGAGGCTGGCGAGCTCGTGGATGTCCTCGCGGTCGAGCGGGGTCACGAACGTCGTGTTCAGCCGCCGCATCACCTCATGGGTCACCTCGTCGGCTTCGTGTTCGAGGTCATGGAGCCGACGCCCCTTCGCCGGGACGTCGTCGAAGTTGGTGACGATGTCCCCGAGGACCTCCGCTCCTTGGACGAGCAGCCGCGCCATCTGCACGAACAGCTCGTAGAAAGACTCCTCCCGCGGGATCAGCCGGAACCGTCGTTTCGCCATCTGGTCTCCTCCCTGCGCGCGCGTTAGATACACCACACGCCCGGGAGAGTCCAATCGGCGGGCGCGCGCCCTCCATGTCAAACGCCTCCCAGAGGGTCGAGCCGCCGCACCTCGTCACGGGATCGCCGCCTGGTGTACAAGTTCCTCGATGGCCGAGGTCCCGGAGGTCCTGTTCATCTGCGTCCACAACGCCGGCCGGTCGCAGATGGCCGCGGCGCTGCTGGAGCGGCTGGGCGGGGACCGGGTCCGAGTCCGGAGCGCCGGGACGACGCCGGCCGACGAGGTCCATCCGGAGGTCGTGGACGCCATGGCCGAGCTGGGGATCGACCTCTCGGCCCGCCGGCCCACGCGGCTCGAGGACCGCTCGGTCCGCGAGGCCGACGTCGTGGTGACCATGGGGTGCGGCGACGAGTGCCCCTTCTACCCGGGGAAGCGGTACGAGGACTGGGACCTCCCCGATCCGGCCGGCCGGTCGCTGGAGGAGGTGCGGGCGATCCGCGACGACATCCGGGAGCGGGTCGAGCGGCTGCTCGCCACCCTGTAGCGCGGTGACGCTCTCGCCGGTGGAGCTCTCTCTGGCCCTGACCGCCGTGGCGGCCGGCGCCGCGATCCAGGGCTCGATCGGGTTCGGGTTCTCGTTCGTGGCCGCGCCGGTCATCACGCTGTTCGTCCCGCGCGCCCTCCCGGCCACCCTGCTGTTCCTGGCCCTGCCGATGACCGGGTTCATGGCGCTCAGGGAGCGGCACGCCATCGACCTCGGGGGGTTCGCGTGGATCACCGCGGGCCGGGTGTTGGGGACCGCCGCCGGGGCCGCGCTGCTCGTCGCCGTCCCCGCGGACTGGCTGTCGGTGCTGTTCGGCTCGATGATCGCCGCCGGCGCCGGTGTGAGCCTCCTGGGGCCCTCGTTCGAGGCCCGAGCGCGGACGCGGTTCGTAGCCGGGGCGGCCTCCGGCGTGATGGGCACCGCTGCGGCGGTGGGCGGGCCGCCGTTGGCGCTGGTCGAGCAGGCCAGCCCGGGACCGGTGCTCCGATCGACGCTGGCGGTGTCGTTCCTGGTCGGCCTGGCCATGTCCCTCGGCGCGCTGTGGGTGGCAGGCGAGGTTCGGGGGTTGCACCTCCGCCTGGCCGTGCAGCTCCTTCCGGCGCTCCTCGGGGGCCTGCTGGGCAGCCGGCTCCTCGTGCGCGTCCTCGACGAACGGTGGCTGCGTCCGGCCGTGTTGGCGTTCGCCGCCGCCGCGGGGAGTGCGGCGGTAGTCAAGGGCCTGGTCGGCTGAGATGCCGGAGCTGCCGGACGTCGAGGCCTACCGCCGGCGGCTGTCGCGCCACGCCCGCGGGCGCCGGGTCCGCCGGACCGTGGTGACCGACCCGGGGATCCTCCGCAACGTCGGCGCCCGGGCGCTCGACCGGGCGCTGCAGGGGGCCCGGTTCGAGGAGCCCGAACGGCACGGGAAGTGGCTGATCGCCTGGACCACCGGCCCGGCGGTCCTCATCCACTTCGGGATGACCGGGGACCTCCAGCCGGCCGCTGGGTCCGAGGGCCGCCACCGCCACGACCGGGTGATCTTCGAGCTCGACCGCGGGGAGCTCCGGTACCGCAACATGCGGAAGCTGGGCGGGCTGTGGCTGGCGCACGACGCCGGCGAGGCCCACCAGCTGCTGGGGGCCCTGGGGCCCGACGCCCTGGGGCTCGGGCGCGGCCGGTTCGTCGAGGCCGTCGGCCGCCGGCGCGGCCGCGTGAAGGCCGTCCTCATGGACCAGACCGTGGTGTCGGGGATCGGCAACCTCCTGGCCGACGAGGCGCTGTGGCGGGCACGGATCCACCCGGCCACGCCGGTCCACCGGCTCCGGCCCGAGGACCTGGCGGCGCTCCACCGAGCGCTGGCGCGGGTTCTCCGGACCTCCGTCGAGCGCCACGGGAACGTCCCGTCGGCCCGCGGCTGGCTGACCGCGGTCCGCGGCCGGCCGGGCGCCACGTGTCCGCGGTGCCGGACGCCGCTGGCCAGGACCGTGGTCGGGGGGCGCACGACCTACCTGTGCCCGGCGTGCCAGGCCCCTCGGGAGGGGCCATGAGGCGGACGCTTTTGCCCGGTACCCGAGGGCGAGGCGCGGCTCGACCTTTCGCGGTTGGCTCCCGGCGGTGAGATGAGCGGCCCGGACCGTCAGCCGGCGGGCCGGCCGGCCGGGTCCACGTCGAAGATCGCCAGGCTGGCGGTGAACCCGTGCACGAAGTTGCGGCCCCCGACCGGGCCGAGCTCCCCGGCGCAGAAGAAGCCGGCCAGCGGCGGATCGCCGAGGGCGTCGGAGACCGCGGTGGCGTCGTGGTCCGGCACCGGGAACAGCCGTGAGCCGCGTCCGTTGCAGGTGAACAGCAGCGCCGCGGAGGCGCCGGCCGCCGCGCCGGCCAGCAGGTGCCGCAGGTCCTCGCCGGCGGAGTCCGCGTCCCGGATGTGGAACCGGACCGTCTCCCCCACCTCGATGGCGTCGCCGACGGCGATGGCGCCCGAGGACTCGTCGGCCCCCACGACCCCGCGGATGAGGAAGTCGCCCCGGCCCAGCTCGGGCTTGTACTCGTCGATGGCGCGGCCGATGTGGAGCCCCGAGGCCATGAGCGCCCGCTCGTGGGGCGACGCGGACGCGTAGAGCTCGCGGATCCGCTCCAGCGGGGGCCTCCCTCCCAGCTCGTGGAGGATGTTGTCCTCCGCTCGGGTGACGGTGTAGCTCTCGCCGATCGGCCGGCAGCCCTGGGAGACGAGCGGCCGGACCGCCACCCCGGCGGGCAGCCGCACGCCGACCGCGCCCTCCGTGACCACGGCGCGATCGACGAACAGCCTGGTGCCGCCTGGCTCGCCGCCGCTGGCCATCCCGCCGATCACGACCGCTCCCGGCTCCTCCGCCTCCAGCGCCCGGAGCCACGGGTCGGCCGGGAACGTGTACGGATCGCACACCAGCAGGTGCACCCGTCCCTCGCCGCCCGGCGGCCAGCCGGCGACCACGCTGCGTTCCGCGGTCCGGAGCACCTCGAGGTGGAACGTCGCGGCGGGGCCCGGGAAGGCGGCCATCCAGACCGAGAGCGCGGGGGCACGCTCGACCTCGCGCCGGCCTCCGAGGACCGCCTCGCCGATGCAGCCGATCACCGCCTCGGGCGCGGCCACGTCGTGGACCCGGGCCAGGAGGCGGTCGGCCCCCTCGGCGTGGTGCGGGGAAGCGAACGCCGCGGCCAGCGAGGGGCGGGCGCCGCCCAGGCGGCGCGCCGCCGCGGCGGCGGCCTCCTCGGCGGCCGCCTCAGGATCGGCAGCGGTGGACAGCCCGGCGCCCGCGGCGATCACGACACCACCCTACCGGGCGGCGAGGAAGGCGTGGACCTCGGGCGGCACGTCGGCCCCGGGCGGCTCGCCGCGGCGCACGCGCTCGCGGACCTCGCCGGAGGAGACGGCGGCCATCCCGGGCGGGACGTCCAGCCGGCGGATCCTCGAGCGCCACCACGCGGCCTCCTCCACCGGCGAGGGGTCGCCGTGCCGCGGCGCGTACGCCACCTCGGCCGCGCGGAACAGCCGCTCCAGCGCCGCCTCGCGGTCCTCGTACCAGCGCGGGTCGAGCAGCTGCCGGAGCTTCTCCGAGCCCATCGCCAGGACGACGGCGGCCCCCGGGAAGGTCGCGGCGGCGGCCTCCGCCTGATCGGCGTACAGGCCGTGGGAGGACACCGCCGGCGCCAGGTGCGACCGGGGCTCGCAGTAGGCGGCCAGCGCCAGCAGCCGGCGCTCGGGCGGCAGCAGCGGTGGCGGCGCGCGGCGCTCCTTGGGCAGCGTCCGGACGGCGTAGGTCAGCAGGACGAGGTCGGCGCCGGCCCGCCGAAGCGCCTCGGCCAGCTCCACGTGAGCGGCGGTCAGCGGATCGAACGACCCCGGGACCAGCCCCACGACGTCGGGGCTCCGGTCGACCGCCCGGAGCACCTCGAGCCGGGGCGGCCCGGGCGCGGCGGCCCGGCGGAGGGCGACGCGGACGGCCTGGAGATCCACGCGTATACGATGCCCGCCGTGGCCGCGGGGCGCGACGAGCGCGGCGACGCGATCCGGTCCGCGGCGGCCGACCGGTCCTCGGGGGCCGCGGAGATCCTCCGGCGGGCGGCCGCCGCCTGGCGGCGCTGCCCCGCGCGGATCTCGAGGCCGCCGCTCGGGCGCTGGTCCGCGGGCAGCCGTCGATGGCCCCGCTGTGGCGCCTGGCGTCGGAGGCGCTGTTGGCCGAGGACCACGCCGCGGCGGCGGCCGCCTTCGCCCGGAGGGCCGCGGACGCCGACCGGGAGGCCGCCGCCGCGGCCCGGGCCGCCCTCCC
>DASZZY010000037.1:0-12517 GCA_036260395.1 Actinomycetota bacterium | reverse complement strand
CCCGCACGACCGCCTCGTAGAAGCCCTCCGTCATCGAGGCCTCGGTGCGCTCGGCCCCCGGCGGCAGCGGCGCGTCTCCGACCGCGGCGTTCGCGACGAGGAAGAAGCGTCCGACCGCCTCGGCGACCTCCAGGTCCTCGCGCTCGGGCTCGGTAGGGGCCTCGGCGACGTCCGGGCCCGGCGGCGCCTCCTCGACGTCCTGCCGCTCGACGGCCTCCTCGCTGGCCGGCGCCACCTGCTCGGTCGCCGCCGCGCCGTCCGGCGAGGCCTCGCCGACCTCGGACGTGGACCCCGGACGCTCGTCGGGCGCCGGCGGCGCCGGGAGCGGTGGGGCGACCTCCTCGGCCGACGGCGCCTCGGCCGGAGCGTCGCCCTCCTCCACCGAGGGGGGCAGGTCGACGCCCCGGTCGGCCTCCGCCGGCTGGGTCATCTGCTCGTCCCCGGCGTCCGACGGCGCGTCGGGGGCGGTGTCGATCCGGTCGGTACGGTCCTCGGACATCATGTCAGCGTCAGCCGGTCTGGCTGCCGAACACCTGAAGCACGCCCTTGCCGATGAGCGTGTCGAGACCGAACACGTAGCTCGTGAGGACGACGACCGTCGCCAGCACCACGATCGTGTATGCGAGCAGCTCGCGCCGGCTGGGCCAGTCCACCTTCTTCAGCTCCTGGCGGACCTCGCGCAGGAACTGCCGCGGCCCGACGCGCCTGCGGCGCTCGGGCGTGGGGCGCGGCGCCCGCTCCGCCTGGCGCTGCCGCTGCATCATGCGCTTGGTCTGTCTGTTCATCTCGCTTCCTTCCGCGGCAGGGCCGGAGGGACTCGAACCCCCAACCGCCGGTTTTGGAGACCGGTGCTCTACCAGATTGAGCTACGGCCCTTCGGGCCAGGACGGGGACCGGACCGACCCGGCCAAAGTATATCGCCTCGGCCCTCACCCCCCGGATGCGTGAACGGGGCCGCTTCCTAGCCTACACTTCCACCGACGCCTCGCGCGGCCCCGGAGCGAGACGATGCAGCAGACCGACCGCCCTCCGGTGGTGGTGTCCCGCCGCGGCCCGCCGCGACGGCGCCGCGACGTCGCCGCCGACGCCACCGAGCTCGAACGAGCCCTCTCCGCCCACGAGGAGGCCACCCGCCAGCAGATCGAACGGGGCGTCCGGGCGATGTACCGGGCCGCGGTCCGCCTCATGCGGCAGATGACCGCCGAGGCCTGGGGAGCAGCGGGCCCGGGGGCCGACGACCGCCTCCGCGAGCGCATCGTGGAGACGCTGGCCCGGGACGACGCCCTCCGCGCCGTCCTGGGGCAGGTCGAGGAGCGGCACCAGGCGGTCGGCCTCCGGCTGGACCGCATCGAGGGCGCGATCCGGCATCTGATCCGCGCGAACCGCGAGGCCCTCGAGCGCCCCTCCGGGCCGGAGGGCTCCGAGATGTCGGCCCGCCTCGAGGCCCTGGCGGCATCCGTGGCCTCCGCCGCCGAAGATCGCCGGCGGCTCGAGGGCCTGTCGAAGTCGATCTCGGAGGCCGCGCGGGCCGCGGAGGCGGATCGCTCCGCGATCGCCGCGGAGGTCCGGGCCGCCGTCGCCGACGCCGCACCGCCCCGCGATCGGGTCGAGGCCGCCGCCGCCCGTGGCGCGGAGCGCGTGGTGCGTGCAGAGCTGGCCCGACTCCACGCGGCGGTGGGCCGCCTGGCGAGCCTCGCGACCGCATCCCCGGGGCCGGCCGGCGCCGGTCCCCCGCGGACGCCGGGCTCCCCGGGTGCCGAGGAGCGACTGCGGGCACTCGGGCGCCGCCTGGCATGGACGTCGGCCCGCCTGGCGGCGGTCGGAGGGGCCGGGAACGGCGAAGCGGCGTCTTAGCCCGCCCTATCCCAGGTCGATCTCCTCGGGGATCAGCACCTGATCGACGACATGGACGATCCCGTTCGACGCTTCGACATCGGCTTCGATGACGGTGGCGCCGTCGAGCGTGATGCGCCGGCCCTCCACAGAGACCTCGATCGGCCCGGCGATGGTCCGTCCTCGCCGGGATCGAAGTCGTCGATGGGCCTCACACCGTCCACCACGTGGTGCTGGATCACCCTCAACAGGTCGAACTCGGCCTGGGATTCCCCGCTGAACAGGTACTCCAGCGCCCCTTCAGGCAGGGCCTCGAACGCCTCGTCGGTCGGAGCCAGAAGCGTGTTGTTCCACACCGGTGAGCTCAGGAACATCGTGACCTCTCCGGGCCCTCGATGAGGAGGACCCGGAGGAAGGTGCCGAACGGCCCGTCGGCGTCGAGCACGGCGAGGACGCCGTCGGGGGGCCCGGGGATCTCCGTGGGAGTGGGTGTTCCCCCCGTCGGCCCACGGGTCGCGGCGGCCGTAGGGGATGCGTCCGGGGCAACCCGCCGTCCCCGCTGCAGGCGGTCGCCAAGCTCTGGAGTACGAGGACGGCCATGGTGAGGCGCGCTGGCGACCTGTTGGACATGCCCGATCCATCATGACGGCTCTGGTCTCGGTGGCGAAACCGGTTCGAGACGCGCGGGCGGGGCAGCTGGCGAGCTTGGCGCCAGCCGATCCGGGGATGCCTGCCCTCAGGCGGCCGCGCCGCCCCCGGCCCCGGCCATGGCCCGGCGCATGGCCCGCGCCCACAGGAGCGCGATGGCCCCGGCGCCGACCAGCGCGCCCCCCACGGACGCCGCGGCCACGTGGGTCCGGCGATCGTGGGCCAGGCGGGTCAGCGTGGAGCGCCACCGGACCTCGGGCCCGAGCACGTGGGCCAGGACGCGGTCCGGCAGGTCCGGCGCCGGAGATTCGAGCACGCCTCGGAGCGACCGGGCCGCAGCCAGCACCTCCCGGTAGCGGGCCAGCTCCCCGGCGCAGTCGGCACAGGTCGCCAGGTGGACGTCGACATCCGCGGGCTCGATCACGACTCCCCTCCCTCCGCGTACTCCGGCAGCGCACGCCGGACCTCCTCGTGCCCCCGGCCCTCCGGGCCGTAGATCAGCTCCTTCAGGCGCCGGCGGGCCCGGTGGAGGCGGACCTTGACCGCCCCCTCCGAGACCCCGATCTGGTCGCCGATCTCCTGGCAGGAGAACCCGTAGACGTCCTTGAGGACGACCACGACCCGCTGCCCCTCGGGAAGCTCCGCCAGCGCCCGGCTCACCTCCGCGTCGCCGAGGGACTCCTCGGCCGGCGCCGCCGGGACGTCGGAGATCGAGCCCTCCTGGGCCTCGGGCAGCACCTCCCCGAACCGGCCGCGGCGCCGCAGGTGGGTCATGGCCGCGTTGGCCACGATCCGGTACAGCCAGGTCTCGAACCTGGCGTCCCCGCGGAACCCCGGCAGCGCCCGGTAGGCGCGAAGGTAGGCCTCCTGCACGACGTCCTCCGCGTCATGGCGATCCCCCACCAGCCGAACCGCGAGGGTGTACACCTGGCGGTGGGTCCGCTCGACGAGCTCCTCGAAGGCGCCCGGGTCGCCCCGCCGGCATCCCTCGAGGAGCTGTCCGTCGACCACGATCGTCAGCCTTTAGACGCCGTTACCGGGCGGTAGGTTACGGACGCGGGGCTCAGTCGAGCCGGACGACGGCCCGGCCGTTCTTGATAGCCTGGACGACCTTCCCGTCGCGCTCCACCTCGGCCCACACGTCCAGCGTAACGGTCCGCGAGGTCTCGTCCCTCTCCGCGACCCGGCCGCGGGCCACGAGCGTCTCGTCCATGTACACCACGGCGCGGAACTGGACGGCGATCTGCTCGAGGGCGCCCGGGCCGCCGGCCCAGTCCTTGAGGGCCTTGACCAGGTGCGCCATGGAGAACATCCCGTGGGCGATGATCCCGGGGAAGCCGACGCTGCGGGCGAACTCGTCGTCCTGGTGGAGCGGGTTCTGGTCGCCGGAGGCGTCGGCGTACGCCTTGACGTCCTCGCGCCGGACGACCTTGGGGACCGCGAAGACCTCCTCGCCCACCGCCACCGAGTCGAACGACGCGCCCACGTCAGCCCTCCCCGGCGGTGCCTCGCGACAGCAGCGTGGTCCGGGCCAGGCAGACCACCTCGCCGGCGGCGTCCGTGATCTCCGCCTCGATGATGAGGAACTCGTTCGGTCCCCGCGCGTAGACGTCGGCGATCCGGGGGGTGGCCCGCAGCACGTCGCCGACCACGATCGGCCGCCGCCACTCGTATGCCTGCTCCCCGTGGACGACGAGCGCGTAGTTCAGCCCGAGCTCCTGGTCCAGGACGACCTGGCCGCTGGTCATGATCTGCATGACGGTGGGGAACGTCGGCGGCGCCACCTGCTCCGCGAAGCCGGCGGCTCCGGCGGCCTCTGGATCGAGGAACACCGGGTCGTCCTCGCCGACCGCCTCGGCGAACTGGGTGACGCGCCCCCGCTCGACCTCGAACGTGACTTCCTCGTACTCCTTGCCCTTCAGCGCGTAGTTCAGCGGCACTTCAGGCTCCCAGCTGGCCGCCGGACACGGGCAGGATCACGCCCGAGACGTAGTCGGCCTCCGAGCTGGCCAGGAACAGGTGGGCGTTCGCCACGTCCTCGGGCTCGCCGTACCTCCCCAGCGCGATGAGCATCAGCGCCATCTGCCGGATCTGCTCGGGGATCCCCAGGTCGGAACCCTCCTGCTTCGCCGCGGTGAGCCGGGTCTCGATGAACCCGGGGGCCACGGCGTTCACGTTGATGCGGAACGGCCCGAGCTCCCGGGCCAGGGTCTTCGTCAGCGCGATGATCCCTCCCTTGGCCGTCGTGTAGTTGGCCTGTCCGGCGTTCCCCAGCAGGGCGGCCACCGAGGTCGTCAGCGTGATCTTGCGGTGGTAGGCCGGCTGGCCCCCGTCGGCGATCTCGCGCTTGGCGACGTCGCGCATGTACGGCATGGCCGCCAGCGTGGAGTGGAAGGCCGTCTTGAGGTTGATGTCGATCACGGAGTCCCACAGCTCGTCGGTCAGGTTGTGGAACGTCTTGTCGCGGGTGATCCCGGCGTTGTTCACGAGGATGTCGACCTTCCCGAAGGCCTCGGCGGCCTGGCCCATCATCTGCCTGGCCTGCTCGAGCTCGACGGTGTTGGCCGTGGAGACCAGCACCTCGCCGCCGGCCTCCTTGATCGCCGCGGCGGTCTCCTCGGCCGGCTCGGGGTCGATGTCGTTCACCACCACGGCGGCGCCCTCCTCGGCGAACCGCACCGCGGTGGCCCGGCCGATGCCGCGCCCCGCACCGGTGATCACCGCGACCCTGTCGTCGAGACGTCCCAACGCTCCTCCTTGGCGAAGCCGTCCGGCGGAGGCTACCGAACGGTAGGAACGGCGGTCAAGGAACCGGGCGATCGGCCTACGGCGGGGCCGGGGGATTCACCTACGGAGAAAAGGGGACTAACATCACGCCCGACATGGCCCGGCCCGCTCGAACGCCTCCGGCACGGAGGCGTTCGTCGCGCAAGATCCGCGTGGTCGTCGCGGACGACCTCCGGACCTACGCGGAGGCGCTCGGGACAACGCTGCGGCTGGAGCGAGGGATCGACATCGCCGCCGTGGTCCACGAGGGGAACGCCGTCGACACCATCCGCCGGAAGTCCCCGGACGTCCTCGTGGTGAGCGTCGATCCGGACGACGGCGACCGGATCGAGATCATCCGCGAGATCCGCCGCTCGAGCCCCGACATCCGGGTCCTGGCGCTCGCCGACCGCGACGAGGATCCCTCCGCGGCCCGGGCCGTGGAGGCCGGCGCCTCGGGCGTCGTCTCCAAGCGCCGCTCGATCAAGGACGTGGCCACGTCGATCCGGGCCGCCCACCGGGGGGACGTCCTCGCTCCCCCGCCTGCCAGCGGGCGGCGGCGGCGGCGGCGCCAGGACGCCGGCATGGAGGAGCGGCTCGCTCGGCTGACGCGCCGGGAGACCGAGATCCTCCAGCGGATGGCGGACGGCGTGCCCGGACGTCGGATCGCCGAGGACCTGGGGATCAGCCCGAACACGCTCCGGACCCACATCCAGAACATCCTGTTCAAGCTGAAGGTGCACTCCAAGGTGGAGGCCCTGGCGGCGGCGATCGGCTACGGGAAGGTCCGGCCCCGCCGCGCCTCGTCCTGAGTCAGCGGGTCTCGCGGTGGGGGGTGTGCCGCCGGCACCACCGGCAGTACTTCCGCAGGCCGATCCGCTCGCGGTCGTTCACCTTGTTCTTGACCGTGATGTAGTTGCGGCGCTTGCACTCGTCGCACGCCAGCGTGATCTTCGGTCGGTTCTCGGACTTCGGCATGGATGGCTCCGTGGTTCGGGGCAGCGAGTATACGACCTCAGCCGGCCGAATCGCCGCGGCGCGCGCCGATGACCGCCGCGGTGTGGCAGTGACAGTCCCGGTCGCGACACCCCTCGTCCCAGGCCCGCTCGGGGTCCCAGACGATCCCCGGGTCGTCGACGGCGTAGAAGTAGGTGCAGCCGCAGTGCGGGCACGCCGCCGGGGCGAGGTCGTGCCACTCGGTGTCCTCGTCGCGTCTCCTGATCGGGGGTTCGGCGCCAGCCATGGTCCTAGCCTACGCCCGACGGCCTCCGGGTCTCGACCGACGACGATGCCGCCTCCCCGTACATCCGGGCCTGGATGTCCTCCAGACGCTGGTCGCGGGTCTCGACGCCCTTGAACGCCAGCACCAGCGCGGAGGCCAGCAGCGGCGCGGTGGCCACCAAGGCCGGCCCCGCCATACCGGCGGTCACGGTGAGCACCGCGGCCATCACCGGCGGGCCCATGATGCCGCCCAGCTTGCTGCTCCCCGCGGCCAGGCCACTGCCCGTCCCTCGGAGATACGTGGGGAACACCTCGGCGGTGTACGGGGACAGCATGGAGATCACGCCTCCGCTGAATACCAGGAGCCCCACGACCAGCAAGCCCAGGACGATCTGGCTGCCGCCGGTCGGATCCGGCCTGATGAGCATGAATCCCACCAGGCTGCCCGCCGTTGCCAGCGCGTACAGGATCATGCTCTTCTTGCTGCTCCACCGGCCGTAGGCGTAGGCCACGACGACGGTGCCCGGAACGGCCACGAGCGCAGACACGAACAGCAGGCTGCTCGCCACACCAGACTCGTAGCCCAGATCGGCCAGCATCGTGGGCAGGAAGGTCAGGAACCCCCAGTTGACCAGCCCCCAGGAGACGCCGTAGAGCGCCACGGTCGCCGTCTGTGGGAGGAACGGCGGGCGGAACAGCCGGCCCAGGCCTCGCGCCGAGTGGGCGGCGTGCTCCTCCTCGGCGATGGCCTTCTCGACCGGCGCCCGCTCGTCGGCCTCCAGGACCACCCCGTACCGGGCCATGACTCCCCTGGCCTCCTCGATGCGGCCACGCTCGAGGAGGAACCGGGGAGATTCGGGGATCCACCGGTTGAGAAGGAGGACCAGGGCCCCGGTCGGGAGGCCGAGGAACCACAGGATCCGCCAAGCGAAGTGCGGCTCGAGCCACGCGGCGAACCCGCTGGCCGCCAGGTAGCCGCCGACGGTGCCCATGCCTCCGTGGAGCACCACGAGCCACCCGCGCTTTTTGGCCGGCATCGACTCAGCCATCAGCGCGTAGACGATGGGGAGCATGCCGCCGGCCGACATGCCCATCAGGAAGCACATCAGCAGGTTCCACCCGAACGCCGGCATGAATCCGCAGATCGCCGTGCCGATGAACATGATCGAGGCCAGCAGGATCGTGGCTCGCCGGCCCAGCCGATCGGCCAGGATGCCCCACAAAAGCGAGCCGATGGTGGTGCCGGTGAGGGCCACCAGCGGCAGCATCGCGGCCTGCGCCGTGCTGATGCCGTACTCCTCGCGGAGGCCGGGGACGACGAACCCGAGCGTGGCCGGCTTCATGACGTCTACGACCAGCGCCACCCCGAGGACGAACAGCAGCCCCCAGTGCGCCCGGCTGAGCGGGGCGTCGTCCATTGACCGGAAGTGGTAGCCGTGGAGCGCAGACCGTCGGCCCGAGAGCGCGTCACGGCGCGGGAACAACCCGTAGGCGGCCAGACCGATCCCGCCCACGATCAGGGCCATGCCGAACAGCATGAGGTCCGACATGGGCATGCCGGCCATCATGTAGCCCATGTCCTTGGAAGCGACGAACTCCGGCAGGTGCAGGAGCACCCCGGCGACGATCGCGGCGGTCCCCGACCAGAACGCGGGGGCGTTGTGGAACTGGATCCCAGTGTGGACCCGGGCGGGGCGGTCGCCGTTGCCGGTCGTCACGGGGCGACTTTCGTGGCGGCGGGGGCAAACCCGGGGGGCGCCGCCGTCTGCGCGTCGCAGCGGCGGCACACGAACGCGTGCTCGTCCGAGCGGAAGTCCGCCACCCCCAGGCACTTCGGGCACGTGAGGGTCCCATCCCGCTCCGGGTCCATGGCCCAGGGCCGGAGCAGGTTGGCGGGGTCGCGCATCACCTGCTCGTACGACTCCTGCATGGCCCCGAGGAGCTCCCGGGCCCGAGCCTGGGTCTCCGGCTGGTACGGGTTGCCCTGAAGCGTTCGGACGATCTTCTCCCGCCAGCGGGGGCTCGTGGCGTACCGGGTCACGAGGTTCTGGAGCCGGTAGAACGTCGAGATCAGCTCGTACCAGATGTCGACGCCGGTCTCGACCCGGTCCTGGTAGGCGCCGAACGGCCGCTCCTCGTTCCCCGTCCGCCAGGCCTCGGTGATCGTCTCGTAGGCATACATGCTCGAGAACAGCGCGACATCCACGCCCGAGGAGAAGATCGGGTCCACGAACCGGAGGGCGTCACCGATGAGCAGCCACCCGGGCCCGGCGAACCGGTCGATCTTGTACGAGTAGTCGCCCTCGATCCACCACGGCCGGACGCGCTCGGCCTCCTCCATGGCGTAGGTGAACGTCCGGTTCCGCTTGACGAGGCTGTAGAAGAACTCCTCGTGGCTCTTGCCGGTCTTCTGGAAGTCCTCCTTGTCGATGACCGCGCCCATCGAGGTCTTGCCGCCTCGCAGCGGGATCTGCCAGGCCCAGGCCTGATTCAGCCCGATGAAGTAGAACAGCGTGAACCCGTCGAGACGCTCCGGCGGCTGCTTGACGCCCTCGAACCAGGAGTAGATGCAGAACTGGTTGAAGTTGGCGTCCTTCTTCTTCATCTTCAGCTGCGAGGCGAGCAGGCAGCGGCGGCCCGAGGCGTCCACCACCACCTTGGCCCGCAGGTCGCGCTCCCAGCCGTCCGCCACCTTGGCCCGGACGCCGACCGCCCGGCCGTCCTCGAACAGCACCTGCTGGACGCGGACGCCCTGGAGCACCTTGGCGCCGCTGTCGTGGGCGTGGCGCAGGAGCATGGTGTCCATGACGTCGCGCTCGACGTTGTACGTGTAGGGCTGGGGCGTCCCCGGGAGCGGGAACTCGAACAGCCAGATCTCCACGAAGTTCCAGGGCCGGGTCCGCGGCGCCGTCCAGCCGGTGCCCGGCTTGTGGATGAACCCGGCGTCGTTCATCTTGTCGAGGAAGCCGATCTTCTCGAACACCAGGTTCGTCGACGGCGTCAGCGACTCCCCGACGTGGTCGCGGGGATGGATGTCCTTCTCCAGGATCAAGACGCGGTGGCCGTCGCGCGCCAGGAGCGTGCCGAGCGTGGCGCCGGCCGGGCCGCCCCCGATGATGATGGCGTCGGCGTCGAGATGGTCGTTCCCCGTCATCTGGCCTCCCTCCACGCGGTCCTCTGCGCCGGCAGGGCGCCGCCGGGGACGCGGCCGACCCGGCCTCGGTCGATCAGCCACAGCTCGGGCACCATGCCGAGCGTGGCGCGAGACTGGCGAACGATGCGCCGGGCCCACCGCTGGACGGCCCGGTAGGTCTCGAAGATCGTGCCCCCGGCGACGCGAGGCACCTCGGGCACGGCGCACCCGGCGTGCGAGACGAGCAGCAGCCGCGAGGGTCGACGGCGCACGACGAGCGCGGCGACCTCCTCGAAGAGGCGGTCGCGGTCCCGGCCGGCCAGCGCCGGCCCGCCCCCCGGCCACAGCACGAGCTCGGAGCGGCCCAGCAGGCCCTCGGAGGCCAGGGTCCTCAGCAGCGGGGCCTGGGTCCGGTAGTCGCTGCACGCCAGCACGACGGCCTCGCAGGAGGCGTCGCCCGCTGCGGCCGGAAGGCCGTCCCCGGGCCCGACGGGAAGCTCGCCGAGGAAGCCGTCCGGCTCTGTCCGGACGACGTACCGGTTCCGGCGACCCTGCCGGGTCCGCTCGACGAGGCCCGAGGCCACCAGGTCGGAGACCAGGCTCTGCGCCGACCGCTCGGTGAGGCCGAGTTCGCCGGCCAGATCGCGGATCCGGAGGTGGGGGCGCCGGGAGAGGGCGCGGAGCGCCCTGCCGTGGTGCGAGAGGAGATGCCAGCCCGTGCGGTTCACCGGCGGATACTACGAAAAGGGATTCAAGAAATCAAGTTCCGGCGTGGTCGTAGCGGGGGGCGGATTCGAACCGCCGACACAGCGATTATGAGCCGCTTGCTCTGCCCCTGAGCTACCCCGCCGAGGGAGCTGGAGGCGGGAATCGAACCCGCGACCCCGGACTTACCATGCCCGTGCTCTGCCGACTGAGCTACTCCAGCGGATACGCCATGATGGCAGGACCATGATAGAGGTCTGGGCCCCCCGCCGACGAGCCCTCGGGCTGCTCCTCGCAGCGCTCGTCCTGGCCGGCTGCGGCGAACAGGCGCCGGCTCCCGCCGACGGACCGGGGGCCGGCGACGGCGCGACGAGCCAGCGGGACCTCCCCGTCGGCACCCTGGTGATCCGGACGGACGACGGCCCTGTGCGGATCGAGGTCGAGATCGCGGAGACGCCCGAGCAGAAGGCCCGGGGCCTGATGGGTCGGCGCTCGCTGCCGGAAGACGCCGGCATGGTGTTCCTCGAGGAGCAGCCGGTCAGCACCTCGTTCTGGATGAAGGACACGCTGATCCCGCTGTCGATCGCGTTCTGGGGCCCCGACGGCGAGATCCGCCGGATCCTCGACATGGAGCCCTGCCGCGAGGAGCCCTGCCCGCTCTACGACCCGGAGACCAGCTGGGTGGGCGCCGTAGAGGTCAACCAGGGGTTCTTTCGCGAGCACGGCGTCGAGGAGGGCGACACCGTGGAGCTCCGCCGCGACGCCGGCTGACGAGCTCGGTGGCCTCTTGTCGAAGTCGGCGCCTGATCGAACCTACCCGCGGATGGGCTCGCCCTCCGGGGACACGACGAACCACACGTCGCCGATCCCCTGACCGTTGGTGTCCCCCGGCTCCGCGTCGTCGGCGAAGTAGTACAGCGGCATCTCGTTGTAGGTCACCTGGAGAGCGCCATCCTGGCGCTCCGTGGTCCCCAGGAGCGAGGCGTCCACCCCAGCCCCGGCCTGAGGATCACCCTCCGTCTCCAACGCGGGCCAGGCCTGGGCGCAGTCGTCGTAGCAGGTGCTCTCTCCGGCGGAGTCGTTCAGGAACACGTAGAGCGTTTGCCCCTCCGCATCGGTGAGGATGGTCCCCAGGTCGGACTCGGCGGTCTCCAGGGTGACGCCTGCCGGAGAGGCCGGGCTCTCCGGTTCCGGCGACATCGCCTCCGGTGTGGTCGGAGTCTCCTCCTGCCCGCAGGCGGCGCCGAAAACGGCCAAGAACAGAACCACGATCATCCTTCTCACGGCGCACCTCCACGCGCCTTTTCTTCCAATACGACCGCGGATCGTTCTCGGTTCGGACCCCTCAAGGGAATGGCCGGGAACAGAAACCCGGTCGTGCTGCGCACGTGCTGCGCAGGAGGATGTTTGAGGGGGCCGACCCGCGGTAGGAACGCAATTCCGAGCAGTTCGGAAGGAGGGAGCGTGATGCTCCAGGTAACCGAGGCCGCAGCCTCCATCTTGAGACAGACCCTGCAGCACCCGGAGTTCCCCGGGTCCGCGATCCGGATCCAGCAGGTCCAGACCCCTGGAGGCGAGCCGGGAATCGGCTTCCAGCCCGTGAGCAGCCCCAAGGAGGGCGACGCCGAGGGTGAGGCCTCCGGGCTCGACGTGTTCGTGGCCCCCGAGTTGTCCGACCCCCTGGGCGAGGCCGTGCTGGACGCTCGTCAGACCGAGGAGGGGACCCAGCTCTTCCTGCGCCCTCAGGAGGAAACGGGCTAGACGGCCCGGGCGGAACGACTGATTCTGCCTGTACGGACCGCCCCCTCGTGAGTTTCGAGAGGTCGGGGACCTCGTTCTGAGACATCCCTCGTGGGGTGTTCTCAGGTTCCCATGCGCCCGTGTGAGGGTGTGGCATCAGCCCAAGAGCCGCAGCACTCGGAGTCGCCGTGAAGTTCCGATCTCTTCCGCCTCAAGGATGGCCCCCCGCGGACGTACGCGTGTGCCGCGCGGCCCTCGGCTAGGCGATCCTTCTGGCCCGTTCGCTGTACGGGTAGAAGCGCCCCTTCTCCCCTCGCTCCCAGGCGTCCCGGAGCCCGGGCGACCCCAGGTCCCAGTCCGGCCGGATCTTCTGGAACAGATCCCGAAGGTCCCGGCGAAGGTCCTCGACCGATGGACGCCCCCAGTACCAGTACCCCATGTAGATCTTGCAGATCCTCAGGCCCGGCTCGA
>DASZZY010000036.1:0-13810 GCA_036260395.1 Actinomycetota bacterium | reverse complement strand
CGGCGCGCGAGGCGCGCCGTCGTGGCCGAGGCCCTCGATCACCTCGAGCGCCGACGGGTCTTCGACCGGTCGCGGCTCGAGATGGTCCGGCGGTACGCGGAGACCCGCGGGTGCCGCCGGGCGTTCCTGCTGAACTACTTCGGCGAGGCCTTCGACCCGCCGTGCGGCCGGTGCGACAACTGCGACGCGGGCCCGACGGCCGCCCGCCGCGACGGCCCGTTCGAGCTCGGGTCGCGGGTCCGTCACCGGGAATGGGGCGAGGGGACCGTGCACCACGTCGAGGACGGGAAGCTCGTGGTGCTGTTCGAGGACGCCGGCTACCGGACGCTCGCGGAGGACGTCGTCCTCGAGGAGGGGCTCGTCGAGCCGGTCGCCTGAGCGCGGCCGGCGTCTCGATCCAGCCGGGCCACCGCGTCCAGGACCTCGTCGACCTCGATGGCCAGCAGCCCCGGGTCCGGCTCGGCGGCGTGGGGATCGCCGCGCCGTCCCTTCCACAGCACGACGTGCGGCCCGCCGGCCGGCGGCCCCCACCGGGCGGGGGGCGTGGGACCGAACAGGACCACCGACGGCGTCCGGAACGCCGTCGCCAGGTGGGCCATGCCCGTGTCGCCGCAGAGCACCCGGCCCGCCGCGGCCGCCAGCGCCGCGAGGGTCCCCAGATCGGTCCCGCCGGCGAGGACGGCCTCCGGCCCCAGCCCGGCGAGGACGGCCACCCGGCGGGCCAGCCCGACCTCGGCGGCTCCCCCGGTGACGACGACCGTCCGTCCCGAACCCCGCTCGGCGGCGGCCACGGCGGCCCACCGCTCGGCCGGCCACCGGCGGGCGGGGCTCGCCGCGCCGGGGTGGACCACGGTCGCTCCCCGCCATACGGCGGGGACGAGTTGCGGGGGCGTGAGGAGCGACAGGTCGCCGGGGTCGGACGGGATCCCACTCTCCTCCAGGAGGCGGCACCAGCGGACGACCTCGTGCTCCTCGTCGCGCCACCGCGGGGCCCCGGCGGTCTCCGGCACGTCGGGATGCCGGAACGCGAGGAGGCGCCCGGGCCGAGCGTCGAGCAACACCCGGTGGCTCTGGGGGCCGCTCCCGTGCAGGTTCACGCCGAGCCACGCGCCCCGGCCCGGCGCCGGGAGCGCCCCCAGCGGGCGCGCGGGAACCAGCCGGTCCACCACGCCGACCAGGTCGGCCACCGGGGCCAGGGCCGGCGGCGCCGCGAGGAGGAGCGGACGGGCGGGGTGCGCCCGGGCCAGCGCTCGGAGCGCCGGGACGGCGGTCAGGAGGTCGCCCAGCCCGAGCGCGCGGAGCGCCAGGACCGCGCCGCTCACGGCCAGGACGGCTCCTCCGACGGCGTGATGAGCAACTCGCGGACCTCGACGCCCGGCGGCCGCTGGAGCGCGAAGAGCGCCGCCTGGGCTACGTCCTCGGGGCGGTTCAGCTGCTGGTCGGGGGCGGGGCGGTACTTCTCGTCGCGGGTGTCGAAGAACGCGGTGGCCATGCCGCCGGGGATCAGGCACGTCACGCCCAGCCGGCCGGCCGTCTCGGCTGCCAGGGCCCGGGTCAGCCCGATCACACCGAACTTGCTCGCGCAGTAGGCGGTGGCGTCGGGGAGCGCCCGGAGCCCGAGCGTCGATGCCACCGTGACGACCCGTCCCCTCGACTCGAGGAGGAACGGCAGGGCCGCCCGGACCACGGCGGCCGTCCCCAGGAGGTTCACGCGGACCACCCGCTCCCACTCCTCGCGCGGGACCGACTCGAGGGGCCCGCAGGAGTCGGTGCCGGCGCAGGCCACCACGGCTCCCAGCCCGCCGTGCCGCTCCGCGACCGCCCGGACGGCGCCCTCCGCGGCGTCGGTGTGGGCCAGGTCGACGACCTCGTGCTCGACGCCCGAGGGCGGCTCCACGCGATCGAGCACCACCGGCCGCCCGCCGGCCTTCATCACCGCGTCCGCCACGGCGGCCCCCAGCCCGGAGGCGCCGCCGGTGACGATCACGGTTCCGAGCTCAGCCGATGCCACGTCCCCCGACCTCCTTCCTCGGTCGAGCCCCGCCGCCGCGGGGGTCAATGCCTGCCGTCCCGGCCGGCCCACCGAGGGCGACGGCGGGTCGCGGCCTCGGCCTGCCGGGACGGGACCTCGCCGGCCACCATCCGATAGACGTCGAGCGTCGCCTGCGCCACGCGCTCCCATGTGTACCTCGACCGGGCCCGCTTGGCGCCCGCAGCGCCGAGCGACCGCCGCAGCGCCTCGTCCGCGAGCACGCGGGCCAGCGCGTCGCGGAGCGCCCCGACGTCCCTGGGCGGCACGTGGAACCCCGTCACGCCGTCCACCACCGTGTCGACGAGTCCCCCGACCGCGGAGGCCACCACCGGGACGCCGCACGCCATGGCCTCCACGGCCACCATGCCGAACGGCTCGTACCACGGGGCACAGGCGACGACGTCGGCCGAGCGCAGGAGGGCCGGCACCTCGTCGCGCTCCAGGCGGCCGAGCAGGAAGACCCGGTCGGCGACGCCCAGCTCCCGGGCCAGGGTCGACAGCCGCACGGCCTCCCGGTCGTCGCCCAGGTGCGCCGCCTCGGGACCTCCGGCCACCAGGAGCTCGGCGTCCGCGATCCCCGGCAGGGCGGCAATCACGTTCCCGATCCCCTTCCGCTCCACGAGCCGGCTCACGACCACGATCCGGCGGACCCCAGGCCGGCGCTCCGCGACCGGTCCGTCCGGGCGGAACCGGGCCAGGTCGACGCCGCACGGGATCACCGTGGCCGCCCCGGGATCCAGCCCCAGCCGGGCGAGCTCGAAGACCTCGTCGGTGCTGGTGGCCACGATGTGGTCGACCTCCCGGAGCAGGCGGTTCTCGACCGCCAGCCGCTCGGGCGGGCTGGTGTCCTTGTCGCCCTGGTGTCGCCGCTTCACGACGCCGAGGGCGTGGAACGTGAGGACGGTCGGGATGCCCACCGGGACGGCGGCGTGGAGCGAGGCCAGTCCCGACATCCAGAAGTGCGCGTGGGCGATGTCCGGCGGCTCGGCGGTCCACGCCCGCCGGAGGTACGTGCCGAACTCGTCCATGTGCGGCAAGAGCTCGTCCTTGGGGATGGGGTGGGGACGCCCGGCGTCGACGTGTTCGACGACCACGCCGGGGCGGAAGCGGACCCGGCGGGGGACGTCGCGCTCCTCGCGCCGGGTGTAGACGACGACGTCGGCGCCCAGCCGGGCGGCAGCCGCGGCGAGCTCGGCGACGTGGACGTTCTGCCCGCCGGCGTCCACGCCGCCCAGCGTGGCCAGGGGGCTGGCGTGCTCGGACACCATGGCCACCCTCATCGGGCGACCTCCGCGAGCACCAGGTCGACGGCCTCCTCGAGCGTCCGGGCCACCGCCGGGGCGGCCGCGACCTCCTCGGGGCGCGTGGCGGCGGTCGGCACGAGGATGGCGCGGGCGCCGACGGCCCGGGCGGCGTCGACGTCGGCCCCCGTGTCCCCGATGACGACGCACCGCTCCGGCGGCACGCCGAGGCGGCGCGCGGCGTCGAGGACGAGCCCCGGCGCGGGCTTCCGGCACCCGCACCCGTCGCGGGGCGCGTGGGGGCAGACCACCCAGTGCCCCAGCGGCCCGAGGACATCCTCGATCCGGCGGTTCACGGCCCGCAGCTGGTCCTCGCTGATGAGCCCGCGCCCCACCGCGCTCTGGTTCGACACGACCGCCAGCGCCAGCCCCGCGGACCGCAAGCGGTCGAGGGCCCTCCGCGCCCCGGGGACGGGCACGACCCGACCGGGATCGCCGTTGTACGGGACGTCGACGACGATCGTGCCGTCGCGGTCCAGGAGGACCGCCGCGGGGCTCGGCCCGTTGGCCCCCGCGCGGCCGGACGCCCGTCGGGCGCTCGCCCCCGGCGAGCGCAGCACCGACGGTCGCCGGAGCACCCCCGCGAGCGCGTGGCCGGTGGCCACGGCGGGCAGCAGGGCGCTCGTGGCGAGCATGTGGACGACCTCGTCCCGGGTCCGGGGGCCGGGGCCGATGCGGTGCCAGGCGAGCTCGAGCGTGGCCGCGGCCCACGCCAGCGCCAGCGCCGCGGAGAGCCGGTGGCGCCGTCCGGCGAGCGCGGCCACCGCGAGGACGCCGGCCGCGGTCGTGGCCAGATGCTGCCGGAGCCGGCCCCGCGGCGCCCCGGCCCTGGCCCGCCACCCCGGCCCGTGGAGGGCGCGCATCAGCACGTCGTCGCGGTTGCCGGCCTGGAGCCGGAGGCTCACCCAGCCGTCGGCCGGCCGGACGGGATGGAGAACCCGCCGGCTCCCCACCTCGAGTCGGTACCCCGCGGCCAGCACCCGGAGCGCCAGGTCGGCGTCCTCGCGGTACGCGCGCGGGAAGCGCTCATCGAAGCCGCCCACCTCCTCCAGCACCGAGCGGCGATAGGCCATGTCCGCGGTCGGCCACCGCGCCGACTCGAGCCCGGCCACGTTGCGCTCCCAGTCGGTCGGCCGCCGCCGGGCCGGGAGGGGGACCGTGATGCGGCCCTGGACGCCGGCCACCTCCGGCGCGGCCCGGGCCAGGTCCTCGACCAGGCGCGCGGGCCAGTCGGGCTCGGGGACCACGTCGTCGTCCAGGAAGGCGACCCACGGCGCCGAGGCGGCCCGCCACCCGACGTTCCGGGCTGCCGCCGGGCCGGCCGCCCGGCCCCGGAGCGTCGTGATCGACAGCGCCGACGAGGCGCCCCGCGGCAGCGGTCCGCCGCCGGGCCGGTCGTCGACAACGATCACCCGCCCGGGCGGAGGTCCCGACGCCCGTGCCAGCGCCTCGAGCAGCCGGCCGAGCGACTCCCGCCCGACCGTCGGCACCACGACGTCGTACCGCTCCGCCACGTCAGGTCCCCGCGACGAACGTCGACCGACGCACGACGAAGGGGCCGATCACCAGGGCGTCGACCGGCGCGGAGCCGAAGCACTCCAGCGCGTCGCGCGGGTCGTCCACCATCGGCCGCCCCGCCGTGTTGAGGCTGGTGTTCACGACGACCGGCACGCCGGTGCGCCGGTCGAACTCCTCGAGGACCGCGGCCACGAGCGGCTCCTGGGAGCGGTCCACGGTCTGGATCCGAGCCGTGCCGTCCACGTGCACCACGGCGGGGATCCGGTCGCGCCACCGGGGGGCCACCCGGTGGGTGAACAACATGTACGGGCTGGGGATTGGGCCCCGGTCGAAGACCTCCGCGGCTCGCTCGAGCAGGACCATCGGGGCCACCGGGCGGAACTGCTCCCGCCCCTTCACGTCGTTCATCCGGTGGAGGTTGTCGGCGTGACGGGGATCGGCGAGCAGGCTCCGGTGGCCGAGCGCCCTCGGCCCGTACTCGCTCCGGCCCTGGAACCAGGCCACGATCCCGTTCCCGGCCAGCATCTCCGCGGTGGCCGCGGGCAGATCCGGGGGCCGCTCGAACGGGATCCCGGCGGTCCTCAGCCACGCCTCGAGCTCCTCGTCGCTCCACTCGCGACCCAGCGCGGCGGTCGCCATGGAGCCGGTCTCGTCCCCGAGAGCTCGGGCCACGTGGAGCGCCCCGCCGAGCGCGGTGCCGGAGTCACCGGCCGCCGGCTGGACCCACAGGTCGTCGAACGGGCCGTCCTCCAGCAGCCGGGAGTTCGCCACGCAGTTCAGCGCCACGCCCCCGGCCATGGCCAGGACGCGCTCCCCGGTCCGCCCGTGGAGCCACCGGGCCAGGTCGAGCAGGACCTCCTCCAGCCGGCGCTGGACGCTGGCCGCCAGGTCCGCGTGCTCGGAGCTCCACTCCTCGTCCTCGCCGGACCTCCGCTTGACGAGCGTCTCCCACTCGATGGGGTCGACCTCGAACCGGCCGTCGCCGGTGGTCCGCACCGCCCGCCGGAGGTCGCCGAGGAAGGCCGGCCTGCCGTACGCGGCGAGGGCCATGACCTTGTACTCGTCGGAGGAACGCTTGAAGCCGAGGTGCTGGGTGGCCTCCTCGTACAGCAGGCCGAGGGAGTGCGGCAGCTCCTGGGCGGCCAGGACCTCCAGGCGCCGGCCGTCCCACCGGCCCGCCAGGTAGGCGCTCCGCTCGCCCCGGCCGTCGTGGACCATGACCGCCGAGCGGGGGAACGGCGCGGCCAGGTACGCCGATGCCGCGTGCGCGACGTGGTGCGGCACGAACCGGACCCCGGCCGGGTCGAGCCCCGGGAGGGCCGTCCGCAGGAACAGCGGGGCCCGCTCCGCGTAGAGCGTCCGCAGCCCCTCCCAGGCGTTCGCGGTCACCTCGGACCCCAGCGGCGGGGCCAGCGAGGGGTCGTAGGAGTACGCGACCGCGTCGAGGTCGCCGGGGCTCAGGCCCGCGCGGCGCAGGCACCACCGGGCGGCCTGCTCGGGCAGCTCCCACGCGGCGAACGGCACGGGCGGCTTGCCGTGCTTCCGGCGCGAGAAGCGCTCTTCCTCGGCCGCGGCCACGATCTCGCCGTCGACGACGAGGGCCGCCGCCGGGTCGTGGAAGATCGCGTTGATCCCCAGCACCTTCGCCACGCGCCGCCCCTCTCGATTGCCTGGTCAGCCATTCGGCCTTTCCCTGGAGGGGGAGAAGTAAACGACGGGGCGGCGGGCGGGGGGCGGAGGGGCTACCGGTCGCCGCCCCGGACCTGCCCGTAGTTGAGCAGGCTCACGATCACGACGCCGCCGGCCACGTTCCCGAGGGTGGCGGCGGCCTGCCACCGGGCCCACGCTCCCCATCCCAGGTCGCCGACGAGCGCCGCGGTGAACACCTCGCCGGTGGCGGCCACGGAGTGGGCGAACCCGCCGACCCCGATCAGGAACGCCAGCAGCCAGATGACGGCCACCTGGCCGATCGTGTGGAGGCTCGCGCTCACGAGCCAGGCCACGAGCGCGATCAGCCAGCCGCCGATGATGCCGCTCCAGAAGACCTCGCCGAAGGACGGGGCCGCCACCTCGATCCCGAGCGCCACGAGGTCCTGCCGGATCGCGGGGCTCACGGCCGGCGTCCGGGAGGCCAGGAGGGCGAACAGGAACGTCCCGCCGAGGTTCGCCGTCAGCACCACCCCCCACAGCCGCAGCATGTCGGCGAGGTGCCGACGTTCGTCGAACACGAGCACCACCGGGTACAGCGTGTTCTCCGTGAACAGCTGCTGCCGCCCGATGATCACGGCGATGAACCCGATGGGGTAGAAGGCGGCCGGCAGGAGCCCCGGTCCCGTGACGTCCTCGACGGTCGCCACGGCGAGGGCCGAGAGCCCCATCGTCAGGCCGGCGGCCAGCCCCGATAAGGCCAGGGCCGTCCAGCTCCGCGCCAGCTCGTCGCGTCCGCTCCGCGCGACGGCCTCGAAGATCTCCGGCGCGGTGAGGCGCCGCGACCGATCGGCGGCGTCGCCCACTAACCGCCCACCTGGGGGTGTCCGAACACCGGTCCTCCCGCTCGGCGCTGGCTCCTGTACCCATCGCCAAGCAGGGCAAACGGCGCTTAGGAGCAGTGCGCCGGGGAAAGGAAGGGAAGCTCAGCGAGAGGAGGATGCGATGCTGTCGATCATCATCGTCGGGCTGGCCACCGCGATCATGTTCGGGATCGCCATCTACCTGGTGTGGTCGCTGGCCACCGGCATCCGCAACGAGCGGAAGAAGACCGGTCTCCGGAAGCTGTGGGCCAACTTCGGCCTGAGCCTGGTCCTCGCGGTCCTGTTCTTCGCCAGCTGGGGCGCGCACGCCATGGCGCAGTGGCACGAGTTCAGCGAGAAGCAGCAGACCCACGGCGAGCCGGTCCAGGTCCTCGACTTCCTGGCCGAGTTCTCCTCGGCCACCCTCGAGAACTGGCAGTCCGAGTTCCTCCAGCTGTTCTCGTTCGTGGTGCTGTCGGCGCTGCTGATCCATCGGGGGAGCGCGGAGTCGAAGGACAGCGACGACCGGATGGAGCAGGCCCTCCAACGCATCGAGAAGGCGCTCGGGACGTCCAAGGGCTGACCGGTCCCCGCAGGCCGGTGGGCATCGTTCGGGCGCAATGGGGTAGATCAGGCTCGAGGCCCGAGGAGGAGGTTCCGCCATGGATGCCATCTCGCTGTTGATGGACGACCACCGGACGGTCGAGAAGCTCTTCGGTCAGTGGGAGGCCCTGGGCACGGGGGACCAGGAGGAACGGCGCCGCGTGGCGCGGGAGATCATCCGCGAGCTGGCGATCCACGCGGCCGTCGAGGAGCAGTTCCTGTACCCGACCGTCCGGGACCGCGTCCCCGACGGCCAGAACCTGTTCGAGCAGAGCCTCGAGGAGCACCAGCGGGTGGAGCGCATCCTCGACGAGCTCGACAAGGCCGAGCCGGCCGACCCCGGCTACGACGAGAAGGTCGGGCAGCTGATCCGCGACGTCAGCGAGCACGTCCGGGAGGAGGAGAACGACCTGCTGCCGAAGCTGCGGGAGGCCGTGGGGCAGGAGGACCTCGACCGGGTGGGGAACGCGATGGAGGCGGCCAAGAAGCTGGCGCCGACCCATCCGCACCCGGCCGCGCCGAGCACCCCGCCCGGCAACCTGGTGGCGGGCCCGGCCGCCGGCGTCGTCGACCGGATCCGCGACGCGCTGCGGGGCGGCGACCGCTAGGGGCGTCACGGCCCAGGCGGCCCGCCCCCGGCGTTTCGCCGGGCGCGGCATAGGGTACCAAGCGCCAAGCGATGCGAGCGAGCGACGGCGCCTGGCGCCCGCGGCGGGCCGTGATCACCGGCGGCGCGGGGTTCCTCGGCTCGCACCTGTGCGACCGCCTCCTGGACGAGGGCGCGGAGGTCGTCTGCCTCGACAGCTTCCTGACCGGCACGCCCGCCAACGTGGCGCACCTCCTGGGACACGAGCGCTTCACGCTGGTCCAGTACGACGTCACGAACTACCTCCACATCGATGGCCCGGTCGACGCCGTGTTGCACTTCGCCAGCCCGGCGAGCCCCCGCGACTACCTCGAGTTCCCGATCCACACGCTGAAGGTCGGCTCGCTCGGGACCTTGCGGGCGCTGGGGCTGGCGAAGGCCAAGGGCGCGCGGTTCCTGCTGGCGTCCACGTCGGAGGTCTACGGCGACCCCCAGGTCCACCCGCAGCCGGAGACCTACCTGGGGAACGTGAGCCCCGTCGGCCCCCGCGGCGTGTACGACGAGGCCAAGCGGTTCGCCGAGGCGCTGACGGCCGCCTACCGCCGGGAGCATGGCGTCGAGGTCCGGATCGCCCGCATCTTCAACACGATGGGCCCCCGGATGCGCGAGTCCGACGGCCGGGTGATCCCGACGTTCATCTCCCAGGCGCTCCGAGGCGAGCCGTTCACGATCCACGGTACCGGCACGCAGACGCGGTCGATCTGCTTCATCTCCGACCTGGTCGAGGGGCTGTGGCGCCTGCTGTGCTCAGATCACCAGGACCCCGTCAACATCGGCAACCCGGCGGAGCACTCCATCCTCGAGGTAGCGGAGATGGTGGCCCAGGCGGCCGGCGTGGAACCGGAGATCGTCTTCGTGGACCGGCCGGTCGACGACCCCGAGGTCCGCCGGCCCGACATCTCGCTGGCCCGCCGGATCCTCGGATGGGAGCCCGTGGTCCCGTTGGAGGACGGTCTCCGCCGAACCGTGTCCTGGTTCCGCGACCCGCACGAGGGGCGAGCGGCCGCCGCGGCGCGTCCCGCGTGAGCTGGGGCCGATGGCGCTGAGCGCCGGCGCGGGCTGGGACGACGCTCGCCGGGTCCTCTGCGTCCGACTGGACACGATCGGCGACGTGCTGATGACCACCCCGGCCATCCGGGCGCTCCGGCGGTCGGGGCGGGCCGTCACGCTGCTCACCTCCCCCGCCGGGGCGGAGGCCGGCGCGTTGGTCCCCGAGGTCGACGAGGTCCTCGTCTACCGCGCCCCGTGGATGAAACCGCCCCCCGGCGGGCCGGGCGACGACCTGGCCATGGTCGAGGAGCTCCGCGGCCGCCAGTTCGACGGCGCGGTGATCTTCACGGTGTACTCGCAGAGCCCGCTCCCGGCCGCGATGCTGTGCCACCTGGCGGGGATCCCGCGGCGGCTGGCCCACTGCCGCGAGAACGCGTACTGGCTGCTCACCGACCGCGTGCCGGAGCCGGAGCCCGACCGGATCGTCCGGCACGAGGTCCGGCGCCAGCTGGACCTGGTGGCCACCATCGGCGCCACCACCGACGACGAGGCGCTCTCAGTCGTCGTCCCGGAGCCCGCCCGGTCCCGGGCCGCCGAGCTGCTGGACCGCCTCGGCGTCGAGGAGGGACGCCCGTGGGCGGTGGTCCACCCCGGGGCCAGCGCGCCGTCGCGCCGGTACCCCGCCGAGCACTGGGCGGAGGTCGGCCGTAGCCTGGCTCGGGACCACGGCTGGACGCTGGTCCTCACCGGATCCCCCGATGAGGTCGAGCTCGCGAACACCATCGGTGAAGCGATCGGCCCCCCGGCTCGCTCGGTGGCGGGGCGGCTGGACGTGGCGGGGCTGGCGGCCGTCCTCGAGCGCGCGCCGCTGCTGGTGGCCGGCAACACCGGGCCGGTCCACGTCGCCGCCGCCGTCGGCACGCCGGTCGTCGACCTCTACGCGCTGACGAACCCGCAGCACACGCCCTGGGGGGTCGCCCACGTCGTGCTGTCGCACGATGTCCCGTGCCGGTACTGCTACGCGAGCGTGTGCCCCATGGGGCACCACGACTGCCTGCGCCGGGTGGAGCCGGCGGACGTGGTCCGGGCCGCGGTGGGGCTGCGAGAGCGCGCTCAGGCGGCGCCGCGCCCCGCCTCGTGAGGGGGCGCGGCGGTTACCGGCCCCCGGCGCCGGGAAAGAGGTGACCGTCGTGGGCGATGACCGCTTCCTGGGCGTCCTCGACGCGGCCGTGGCGGCCGCGGACGAGTCCGGGATCCCCTACGGGATCATCGGCGGCATCACGTCGTTCGTCATGGGCCGGGCCCGGTGGCCGACGGAGGACATCGACGTGTTCGTCCGCCCCGAGGACGCGCCCACCCTCCTCGAGGCGCTCGGGCGCCACGGGTTCCAGACCGAGCGGACCGACGACAACTGGATCTTCAAGGCCACCAGGGACGACATCGTCGTCGACATCATCTTCCGGTCGGAGGGCGACATCTTCCTCGACGACGACATGCTGGCTCGCATCGAGGAGGGCGAGTACCACGGCCGAGGGCTGAAGCTCGTCCCGCCCGAGGACGTGCTGGTCATGAAGGCCATCGCGCACAGCGAGATGACGCCGCGGTACTGGCACGACGCCCTGGGGATCATCGGCCGGTCGGAGCTGGACTGGGACTACGTGCTGCGCCGGGCCCGGCAGCACGGCGCGCGCCGGGTCCTGAGCCTGCTGCTGTACGCCGAGTCGAACGACCTGGTGGTCCCCCGGCCGGTGATCGAGTCGCTGTTCGAGACGATCCACCGCGGCGGGAGCGGGGAGGAGCCATGGACCGCCCCAGCGACGAGCGACGCGACTACCTGATCGCCCGGATCCACGAGGCGCTCAGCCGCGATCCGCGGGTCGGCGAGCTCGAGCTCGAAGTGAGCGTCACCGGAGGAACGGTGCTGGTGTCGGGGACGGTGGCCAGCGACGAGCAGCGGCGCGCCGTCTCCGAGGTCGTGGAGGAGCTGCTCCCGGGCCACCGGGTGGCCAACGAGGTGGCGCTGGCGACGTTCCCCGAGACCGGGGAGGCGGAGCGGCTGTGATCCGGATCGCCGCGGTCGGCGACCTCCACTTCGACCCCGACGCCGCGGGGACGGTCCGGCCCCGGCTTGAGCACCTCGGGGAGCGCGCCGACGTCTTCCTGGTCGCCGGCGACCTCACCCGGCTCGGAGAGCCCCACGAGGCCAAGGTCCTGGCCCAGGAGCTGGAGGGCCTCCCCGTGCCGGTGGTCGCGGTCCTCGGGAACCACGACTACCACGCGGACCGCGAGGACCAGGTCCGGGAGGTCGTGGAGCAGGGGGGGATCACGGTCCTCGACGGGGAGAGCACGGTCCTCGACGTCGACGGGACCCGGGTGGGGATCGCCGGCATGAAGGGCTTCGGCGGCGGCTTCGCCGGCGCCTCGGCCACCGACTTCGGCGAGCCGGAGATGAAGGCCTTCGTGCGTCACACGATCGAGGTGGCCGGGAAGCTGGAACGCGTCCTGCGGGATCTCGACGCCGACGTCCGCGTCGTCCTCCTGCACTACTCCCCGGTCGCCGAGACGCTGCGCGGCGAGCCGCCGGAGATCCACGCGTTCCTCGGCAGCTACTACCTGGCCGAGGCCATCGACCGGGCCGGCGCCGACCTGGTCATCCACGGCCACGCCCATCGGGGCAGCGAGCGAGGCGCCACCCCGGGCGGCGTCCCGGTCCGGAACGTGGCCCTGCCGGTCATCCAGCGCGCGTACGCGGTGTACGAGGTGGCCGGCCGCCGCGCCGGCGACCCGGACGCCGCCGTCGGCGCCTGACCCCGCCGCCCGAGGGACGCGACCTACAATGGCGCCGATGTCGCCGGCCTCCCAGGTCCGCGCCCCGCGCGGCCCGGAGCGTTCGTGCAAGGGATGGCCCCAGGAGGCCGCGCTCCGGATGCTGATGAACAACCTCGACCCCGAGGTCGCGGAGCGGCCGGCCGACCTCGTGGTGTACGGGGGGACCGGCCGGGCCGCCCGGAGCTGGGAGGACTTCCACGCGATCGTCCGGGCGCTCCGAGGCCTGGAGGACGACGAGACGCTCCTGGTCCAGTCGGGGAAGCCGGTCGCGGTGTTCCGGACGCACCGGGCCGCGCCCCGGGTGCTGATCTCCAACGCCATGCTCGTCCCCCGGTGGGCCACCTGGGAGACCTTCCGCGAGCTGGAGCGGGCGGGGCTCACGATGTACGGCCAGATGACGGCCGGCTCGTGGATCTACATCGGCACCCAGGGGATCCTGCAGGGGACCTACGAGACGCTCGCCGAATGCGCCGCGCAGCGCTTCGGCGGCAGCCTCCGCGGCCGCGTGGTCCTCACCGCCGGCCTCGGAGGGATGGGCGGCGCCCAGCCGCTGGCCGTGACGATGAACGAGGGCGTGGCCCTCGTGGTGGAGGTCGACCCCGCACGGATCGAGCGGCGGGCGAAGGGGGGATACCTCGACCGGTGGACGCCGGACCTCGACGAGGCGGTGCATTGGGTCGACGAGGCGCGTGACCGAGGCGACGCGCTGTCGGTGGGGCTGCTGGGGAACGCCGCCGAGGTGCATCCCGAGCTCGTCCGGCGCGGGTTCCGGCCGGACGTCGTGACCGACCAGACCTCGGCCCACGACCCGCTGGAGGGGTACGTTCCGGCGGGGCTGGCGCTGGAGGACGCCGCGGAGCTGCGGGCCCGCGACGCCGCCGAGTACACGAAGCGCGCGTTCGCCTCGATGGCCGACCACGCGTCCGCCATGGTGTCGTTCGGGGACGCCGGCGCGGTGGTGTTCGACTACGGGAACAACCTTCGGGCCGGGGCCCGGGAGGGCGGCTTCGAGCGGGCCTCCGAGTACCCCGGGTTCGTCCAGGCCTTCGTCCGCCCGATGTTCTGCGAGGGGAAGGGGCCGTTCCGGTGGGTGGCGCTCTCGGGCGACCCGGCCGACATCCTGGCCACCGACCGCGCCGTGGCCGAACTGTTCCCCGACGACGATCGGCTCCATCGCTGGCTGCGGATGGCGGAGGAGCGCGTGCCGTTCCAGGGGCTGCCCGCGCGGATCTGCTGGCTGGGGTACGGGGAGCGGGCCCGCGCCGGCCTCCGGTTCAACGAGCTCGTCGCCTCCGGCGAGGTCTCGGCGCCGGTGGTCATCGGCCGGGACCACCTCGACTCGGGCAGCGTGGCCTCGCCGTACCGGGAGACCGAGGGCATG
>DASZZY010000035.1:0-3188 GCA_036260395.1 Actinomycetota bacterium | reverse complement strand
CGTGGGCTCGTCCAGCAGGAGGATGCGGACCCGGTTCGAGAGCGCCTTGGCGACCTCGACGAGCTGGCGCTCGCCGATCCCCAGCTCTGCCCCCCGCTGCCGGGGATCGACGTCGAGGCCGATGCGTTCCAGGTGCTTCCGGGCTTCGGTTTCCAGCGCGCCCCAGTCCACGGTGCCCCAGCGCGTGGACGGCCACCGCCCCAGGAGAACGTTCTCCGCGACGGAGAGCGACGGGACCAGGCTCAGCTCCTGGTACACCATGGCCACCCCGGCCGCGCGGGCCGACTCCAGCGAGCCGAACCGGACGGGCTGGCCGTCGACCAGCATCCGTCCCTCGTCCGGCGGGACGGAGCCGGCGATGACCTTCATGAGCGTCGACTTCCCGGCCCCGTTCTCGCCGAGGACGGCGTGGACCTCGCCCGCCTCGACCTCGAGGTCCACGCCCGCCAGGGCGCGGACCCCGAGGTAGGACTTGTGGGCGCCCGTCAGCTCGAGGAGCGGCATGCGTCCCCTACTGGCACTCGGACCTGATGCCCTCCCAGTCGATCTCCGGGAGCGCGATGTCCGGGTAGAACAGGTCGGCGTTCCCCTCGTAGACGGTCCTCGGCCGGATGTCCTGGAACCGCTCGACCTCCAGGCCGCAGGCCAGCCGCACCGCGGTCTCGGTCCCGAACCACCCCCACTCGGCGAAGCCGTGGTGGGTCTCGGCGATGATCTTGCCCTCCTTGATGCGGGCCACCGATTCCGGGGTGACGTCGTTCGTGAACACGGCGGTGGCCCCCTCGAGCGGCGGCTCCTGGTCCGCGGTGGCCAGCGCGCCCTCGCGCTCCAGCGTGAGCATGGCGCCCAGGCCCATCTCGTTCGAGGCCGCCCAGATGAACTCCATCTGGGCGCCCGGGTCGAACCGGGACAGGAACGTCTCGGTGGCCTCGATCCCCAGCTCCCGGTTCCAGTCCGCGGCGATCGGCTCTCCGAGGACCTCGATGCCCTGGAACTGGTCCACCACCTCGTGGAAGCCGTCCAGGCGCTCCTGCGAGAAGAACGTCCCGGCGATGCCCTCGATGATCACCCCGGAGGCCTGGATCTCGGCCGTGTCGACGCCCTGGTAGACGCCCTCCCACCACTCGAGGTCGAGGTACTGGTCCTCGGGCACGTCGACCTGCTCACCGGCCCCCAGCACCCCCGGCCCGCCGAAGTAGTCCAGCACGGAGTAGGCCGACACCGAGGCCGCCTCGGAGTTGTCGAAGCCGATGTAGGCGGCCACGTCGATGTCCTGCTGCTCCTCGAGCAGGTTCACGAGGATCACCGGGATCCCCGCCTGGTTGGCCTGCTGGATGGCGGGCTTGATGGCCTCGGTGTCCGCCGGCGAGATGGCGATCGCGTCGACGTTCCTGGTGACGTAGTCCTCGATGATGGCCACCTGGTCGGCGAACGCCACGTGGGTGGCCGGCGAGCGGCTGATGATCCGGACGTTGAACCCGGCGGCGTTGGCGTCCTCCGCGGCGGACTCGAAGAACTCGGTAGCCGTCTTGAACACCCCCGTGATGTCGGGCGGCGTCCAGCCGATGACGATCTCCTGCTGGAACCGGCCGCCCCCTTCCTCGTCCCCTCCCCGCCCACAGGCGGTGGCGATGAGGACGAACGTCGCCACGAGGGCCGCGACCCTGGCGCCTCTTCGCATCACTGCTTGCACCTCCCTTCAGACGGCGGTGTAGCCGCCGTCGACGACGATCTCCGAGCCGGTCATGTATCCGGCTCGATCGCTGGCGGCGAACACCACGGCGGCCGCGATCTCGTCGGGGCTGCCGAGGCGGTTCGCCGGGCGGCTGGAGGCCAGCCACCGCTCGTGGGCCTCGGGGTCCTGCGCGGAGCGGATGGCGCGCTCCACGAGCGGCGTCCTGGTGGTCCCGGGGCAGATCGAGACCGCCCGGATGCCGTCCCTGGCGTGGTCGGCGGCGATCGACTTCGTCAGCATGAGGAGCCCCGCCTTGGAGACGTTGTAGGCGACCTGCCCGGGCACCGCCACGATCCCGGCCTCGCTGGAGACGTTGATGATCACGCCGCCGCCGGAGGCCCGCATGGCCGGGATGGCAGCCCGGGCCAGGAGGACCGCGCCCCGGAGGTTGGTGGCCATGAGCCGGTCGTAGTCCCCGGGCTCGGTCTCCTCGACCGTGGCCAGGAAGTGGGTCCCTGCGCTGTACACCGTCAGGTCGAGCCGGCCGGCGGCCTCCACCGCCCGCCGCACCAGCCGCTCCGCGGTCCCGTCCTCGGTGAGGTCGCCGGCGGCGAACTCGCCGCCGCTCCGCCGCTCGACCTCGACCGCCAGCTCCTTCCCCCTGACGTCGTCGAGCCCGTTGGCCAGGACCCACCAGCCATCGTCGCCGAGCGCCAGGGCCGCGGCCCTGCCGATACCGCTGGTCGCCCCGGTGACGACGGCCGCCTTCATCGCCCGATCCTCAGGCCGAGGCCTTCCAGGCCCGCCCGGGTGGCGGCCTCCTGGTGGACCACCTGCACCTCGACCTTGGTCCGGTCCTTCCGGTGCCAGGCCCGGTAGCACTCGAACGGGCGGAGATCGCGGTCCCACGACACGGACTCCACGAACAGGAGCGGGGATCCCGGCTCCACCTCGAGCAGGCTGGCGAGGTCCTCGAGGGCCGTCACCGCCTACACCAGCCGGCGGCCCCCGAACACCGTCAGGCCCTCGCGCTCCTCGAGGGTCCGGTACAGGGACCCGCGCTCGAGATCCGCCGACAGGACGGTGTCGGCGAGCCGGGCCGGCAGGTGATTGATCACGTACATGACCAGGCGGTCATCCACCCACCGGAGTCGCTCCAGCGTCACGCCCTCGCTCTCGGGCAGCAGACCGAGGGCATCACACGCCCAGGTGGGCAGTGGCCCCACCTCGCGGCGGAGCACCCGGGAGGACACTGTCCGGCCCGCGTCCACCGCTTCCTCGAAGAACCCGTGGGACGACTGGAGGAGCCAGGCGCTGCCCCGGGGCTGGGCCACGAAGGTCCCTCGGCCCCTCTCCCGCCGGATCATCCCCTCGGATTCGAGCTCGGCCAGCGCCTGGCGGACCGTGGTCCTGGAGACGTCGAAGTGCCGGCAGATCGATGGTTCGGAGGGCAGACGGTCCCCGCTGGCCCACCGTCCGGCGGCGATCTCCTCCGCGAGGGCCTTCTTGAGCT
>DASZZY010000034.1:0-1750 GCA_036260395.1 Actinomycetota bacterium | reverse complement strand
GCGATCCGGGCCGAGAGGCGGGATCTGGCCGCCCTGCGCGAGAAGGCGGACCTCGTCGTGGACACCTCCGGCTACTCGGCGCTGGACGTCCGTCTCAGGTTCAAGAAGCTGGCCGAGTCCTTCTCGAGCCGGCTCACTGTTAGCCTCATCTCGTTCGGCTTCAAGCACGGCGCACCGCTCGACGTGTACACGCTCTTCGACGTCCGCTTTCTGCCGAACCCCCACTACGACCCCGAGCTGCGGCCGCTCACGGGCCACGACGGACCGGTGCGCGAGGCGGTGCTTGGCCAGGACGACGCGCAGGAGTTCCTGAAGAAGACGAGCGAGCTGCTCGCCTTCCTTATCCCGCGCTACGCCGCGGAGGGGAAGACGTACTTCACCATGGGCGTCGGCTGCACCGGCGGCCGTCACCGCTCCATCGTCCTCGACGAGGAGCTGGCCAGCCGGCTCCAACGGGAAGGCGCGGAGATCGACCTCTTCGTCCGGCACCGCGACCTGGAAAGCTGATCTGAGGCTACAGTGCCTGTAGCCTGTGACCTAATATACTGAGCGTCCATGGGCAAGTATGGAGATCTGCGGGTGGTAGCGTTCGGCGGCGGGACGGGGTTGCCGGTACTTTTGCGGGGCCTGCGGGACCGGGTCGGGGACCTCACCGCGGTCGTCACGGTGGCGGACGACGGGGGCTCGAGCGGCCGGCTCAGGCAGGAGCTCGGGGTGGCGCCACCTGGCGACGTGAGGAACTGCCTGGTCGCCCTCGCCGAACGCAAAAAGCTGGCCGAGGTCTTCAACTACCGCTTCGAGGGTGGTGGCGACCTCTCCGACCACAGCGTGGGCAACATCATCATCGCGGCGCTCGCGGACATGGCCGGCGGTTTTTGCGAGGGCGTGGAGCAGGCGGGCCGGTTCCTGAGGATAAAAGGCCGGGTCTACCCGGCGGCCACGGAGAGCCTCACCCTCGTGGTCAGCCACGCCGATGGCACTCTCACCCGCGGGGAGTCCGTCGTGCGGGAGGTCGGCAAGGCGGTCTCGAGGGTCGAGGTGGAACCTTCCGGCGCGACCGCGCCGCCGGGTGTGATCTTGGCCATAGAGGAGGCCGACGTGGTCGTCATGAGCCCGGGGAGCCTGTTCACGAGCTTGATCCCCGCCCTTTTGGGTGGTGGGGTACGGGAGGCGCTCGCGAGCTTTCCGGGACCGGTCGTGTACGCGGCGAACGCCATGACCCAGCCGGGGGAGACGACCGGCTTCACGGTCTCGGATCACCTGCGGGCCCTGGAGCGTCACGCCGGGCCGGTGGTCACCGACGTGCTCGTCCACTCCGGGGAACTGCCAGAAGGCCTGATCGCCCGCTACCGGGCGGAAGGAGCATCCCCGGTGAGGGTGGACCGCGAGGAGATCGGGAAGCTCAAGGTTGGGTTGCGCGAGGCCGACCTGCTCTCGGAGGGTGCCGAGGCCGGGGTACGCCACGATCCCGACCGGCTCGCGGAGGAGGTGTGCGAGGCTGCCCTCGTTCGCCTCTGAGGTGCGCCGCCAGCTCGCCGCCGGCACTGCTTCGGGCCCCGGGCCCACCGATCGCTCCGAGCTCGCCGGTCTCCTGGACGCCGCCGGCAGCTGGGACGAGAAGGGCGTGACCTTCCGCACGCCGAACGCCGCCGTCGCCCGCTCGGTGGTGCGCCTGTGGCGCTCGGAGTTCGGCCTCGACTCCCGGCTCTCGCCCGCGGACGCGGACCGCTTCGGCCGCGCCCGCTACGCG
>DASZZY010000033.1:0-4053 GCA_036260395.1 Actinomycetota bacterium | reverse complement strand
ACCGCCTCGATGTCCTCCTGGCGGATCCTGGCCACCGGCTAGAGCAACCACCCCTGGGGAAGGAAGAGCTGCTCGTACGTGCGGAGGGCGTAGCGGTCCGTCATGCCGGCGATGTAGTCGGCGGTGTGCGTCGGGAGATCGCCCGGCGCGGTCCGGTACTCGGCCGGGATGTCCTCGGGGTGGTCGAGGTAGTGCGAGAACAGCGACCGGATGAGGGCCACGGCCTTCTCCTGTTCGGCGGAGGCCTCCTCCCTCAGGTACACGCGCTCGAACATGAAGTCGCGCAGGCGGTCGAGGGCGGCGAAGACGTCGGGCGACATCCGGAGCTCGGGGGCGTCGGCGGTCGCGGCCACGATGTCGGAGACGAGGGTCTCGATCCGCTCTCCGTGGGAGCGTCCCAGGACGTCCACGGCGTCCGCCGGGAGCTCGTCCTCGGACAGCAGCCCGGCCCGGATCGCGTCGTCGATGTCGTGGTTCACGTACGCCAGCCGGTCGGCGAACCGCACCACCTGGCCCTCCATCGTCGAGGGGCCGGGCATCGACCAGGTGTGGTTGACGATGCCGTCGCGGACCTCCCAGCTGAGGTTCAGGCCGCGGCCGTCACGCTCCAGGTGGTCGACCACCCGCAGGCTCTGCTCGCTGTGGCGGAACGGCTGCCCCAGGAACGGGCTCAGGGCCTGCTCGCCGAGGTGGCCGAACGGCGTGTGCCCCAGGTCGTGGCCCAGCGCGATGGCCTCGGTGAGGTCCTCGTTGAGCTGGAGGGCGCGGGCGATGGTCCGGGCGATCTGGGCGACCTCCAGGGTGTGGGTCAGCCGCACGCGGTAGTGGTCGCCCTCCGGGGCGATGAAGACCTGGGTCTTGTGCTTCAGGCGGCGGAACGCCTTGGAGTGGACGATGCGGTCGCGGTCGCGCTGGAAGGCGGTCCGGATCGGGTGGAGGGGCTCCTCCCGTTCCCTGCCCTTCGATGCCGCAGACAGCGTGGCCCGCTCCGACAGCGTTCGGCGCTCGAGCTCCTCCTGGCGTTCCCTGATGCCGCCCACGCCGCTCACGATCGGGCGTAGGGTAGCACGGGCCTCCGACGCCCCCTCCGGCGCGTCACCGCCCCAACGCGCGGTAGTAGAGGTAGGCGAACGTCTCGCGGAGGTAGCCCTGGAGCCGGGTGCGCTGGCTCCGGGCCGCCGACTGCCACGTGGCGGACACGTATCCCTCGATGCCGAGGTCCCTCGCCATCCGCTTGATCCTCAGGTTGTGCCAGGGATCGGACACCAAGAACGCGCTGTCGACGCCGATCTCTCGCATCAGCTCGGCGGCGCCCTGGAGGCTCTCGAACGTCGTGGTCCCCTCCGGCGACGGCGTCACCACGTCCGAGGGGATCCCCTCCTCGACGAGGTACGCCGCCCCCGCCTCCGCCTCGGTGAACTCGTCGCCCGGCTGACCGGCGCCGACGACGAGGATGCGGTCCCCGAACCCGCCGCGATACAGGAGCGCGCCGTGATCGAGCCGCCCCCGGAACGTCGGGGACGGCACGCCACCGTACTGGGCGGCCCCGAACACGATGATGGCCTCGGCGTGGTCGATCCTGCTGGCCTCATCCGTATGGGCGGCCCGCCACACGGCCACGCCGCTGGCCACGACCGGGAGGACGAGCAGGCCGAGCACGAGGACCGCAGCGATCAGGCGAGAGCGCCCGGGGGCCGTCACGAACCCAAATGTATCGCCCTCGAGGGCTGTCAGCCGCCGATCGGCGCGCGTCGGTCCCGCGACGCCGCGCTCCCTCAGGCGCCGCAGAGCAGCTTCAGCTCGCCGCGGAAGATCGGCTCCCGTTCCGCTCGCTGGACGGCTCGCTCCATCTGGGCCTCGGAGGAGCCCACGACCCCGATCACGTACGTCCCCCGGTCGACGTTCAGGGCGCTGGCCAGCCCCTCGTGGCACCCGGCCGGGCCGACCAGGATCGCGCCCTCGACCCGCTCGAGCAGCTCGGCCTGCTGAGCCTCGAGGTCGTTCGGGTCCGCGGCGGTCTCGAAGACCGCCACCCATTCGGTCGTCCCCACCGCGATGGTGGCACCCGGGGTCCGCGCGTCCGTCCCCGGGTCGGCCCGGCCGGTGCGGCCGCCCCCGTCCCCGCCGCAGGCGGCGGCGGCCACCCCGGCCGCCACCGCCGCGATCACCACTCCTCGTCGCATGCGCATCACTCCTCTCCGGCCGCCCCCTCGATCAGCGGGACGACGTACGAAGTCTCGGCGTACTTCGGGAACTGCGAGCGGAATGCGGCCAGCGCGGCCTCCATGTCCTCGTCGGGCGCGAAGTTGCGGACGACCGCGTAGGTCCCGGGCGCCACGGCGAGCGGGGCCTCCGCCCGACCGACGACCCGGAATGCCGGGCCCACCGCCGCGGCCACGGCCTGGGCCTCGACGGCCGACGCGAAGTCCCCCACGAGCAGGCCCAACTGGGGGTCGGCCAGCGCCGCGTCCGTCTCGGTGGTGGAGGTCTCGGTCCCGTCCTGGTCGACGATGTCGGGGTCCGACTCCGAACGTGGGTCGACCTGCGCTCCGCCGCAACCGACGTCCCGGATCGACCGGCCGTCGTCGAGGAGCAGGCGCCACTGCCCGTCCTGCTCGACGTTCCACAGGATGCCCCCGTCCGTGACGCCGGCCAGGTACATCTCGCCGGGAAGGTCGCGGACCTTGGACGCCGCGCCGCCCGCCAGGCGCCACAGCTCGAACGCCGGAGCTCGCGTCGCCGAGGCGCTGCCCCGGACCCGCACGAACAGCACGCCGCCGTCCCGGTCGACGACCGGCGTCCGCAGCGCCGTCCACCGGTCCGCCGTGGCGGTGAACGAGGTCAGGCGGGTCCAGGCCCCCCGGGCCTCGTCGTATCGCCAGACGTTGTCGAGCCCGTCGCCGTGCGGCTCCTGGCCCGGGACCGGCTCCTGCGCCACCACCAGGAGCTCCCCCACCGGCGTGACCAGCGGGCTGAACACGGCCGTCGCCTCGGGCGGCCGGGCGATGCTCCGGACGGCCCCGGTCGAGGGCGACCAGGCGGTCAGCGACGAGAAGTCCCGGGCCCAGATCACCTCGCCGGACGGCGCGAACGTGGGGTGCGCCGCCTCTCCGGCGATGGGATGCTCGACCACTCCGTCCGTCCGAACGGCCGTCACGATGTCCTGCCCCTCGACGTCGTTCACGTAGACGGTGCCCATGCCCGTCGAGGCCCGGGCGTGCCGAAGCACCCCGGCCGGCGACCCGACGTGCGGGGTGGCGTGTCGCTCGCCGGTGGAGTCGACGATGACGACCTCGTCCTCCGACGTGGCCGCCACGCCGGCGCCCAGCGAGGCCGCCGAGGCGCCGGCGGTGTCGCCCCCGGCGTCATCCGACGTGAAGCTGCTCGTGGCCGTGCCGTCGCCGCAGTCCTCGGCGGACCGGGCCGGGCCGAGCACCAGGACGCTGCCCGCGAGGGCGGCGATGAGGGGGAGGAGGGTCAGCGCGATGCGCGTCCGCATGATGTCAGCCTCCTCAGTAGCCCGTCACGTACTGGAAGTGGTGGGGATCCGGCGTCGAGAAGTTGATCCCCCAGTAGAACCGGTGCCCGGGATCGCCGCCCTTGTACAGGTTCGGCAGGTACTTGTAGTGGCGCTCGCCGTCGCCCCCGACGCCGTTCCAGTAGGACTGGCCGTAGGGGTTCTTGGCGGTGTTCGTGTCGATGGCGATCCCGTAGGCGTGCGTGGACCAGTTCGTCCCGCCGGTCTTGAGCCGGCAGTTGTACCCGTAGACCCCGTAGTCCACGGCGCCGTTCTTGTGGGCCTTGGAGATATGGGTCCGGATGTTGTACCCGACGTTCAGCGCGAGCTTCGTGTGGTACTTGACGAACCCGCCCTGGCTGGGACCCACGGCCCGCGGGAACCACGTCCTGGCGTCGTTCGCCTTGTCGCTGCACTCCTGGCCGAACTTCTGCTCCATGGCCGTGAGGCCGATCGGCCGCCAGGGGATGTACTTCCTGGAATGGTTGTGTGACCAGCTGCCCAGGTGCGTGGCCACCGCGGCCGCGGGGACCAGC
>DASZZY010000032.1:0-13216 GCA_036260395.1 Actinomycetota bacterium | reverse complement strand
GGGATGGCCCACGCCTCGAGCTCGGCCCGCCAGCGGCCGAGGGCCGTCACACCGCCGGCCAGGGCCGCGACCGGCGCGCGCCAGGCTCCGGGAACGTCGCCGTGGCGACCAGGTCCTCGGCGCGGCCCGCCGTGGCGTCCACCTCCTCCGGCGCCAGAAGCCCGAGCATCCGCTCCCGGAGCGCGCCGCCCCGCAGGTCCTCGGCCACTCGCCGCAGGTCGTCGAGCAGGGCCCGGGGGACGGGCTGGCCGGCGAAGTCCCAGATCACCGTGCGGAGCCACGGCGTGGCGTTGAAGCACAGGCCGTGGTCCACGGCCCAGACGGTCCCCTCCCGGTCCAACAGGCAATGTCCGGCCTTGCGGTCGCCGTTCCCGACGACGACGTCGAAGGCGGCGACCGGCGGGAAGGCATCCGGGCACAAGTCCCGCAGCGTGAAGTACTGGTGGGCGGGATCGGCCTCGATGAACAGCTGGGCCGAGCCCATCCCGAACGGCCCGTCGCGGAGGACCGTGGGCGGCACCGCCGGCCACCCGAGCGCCTGCGCCATCTCGTAGGCGGCCACCTCCCGGCGGCAGAGCGTCCCCTCGGGAAAGTCCCACAGCGGCGTCTCGCCGGCCCGCGGCTTGTACACCGCCAGGACGGCAGCATCCCCCCCGGAGATCTCGGCCAGGAACGTGTGGTTCGAGGCCCTCGGGAGCAGGCCGAGGAGCCGGAGCTCGCCCCGGGCCAGCAGGTCGAGGACCTCGGCGGCCTCCGAGGCGGCCCTCACCCCTCCCACCCCCGGTGCCCGTCCAGCGCGGGGCACACGTGCCCCTCGGGATCCATGGGGTTCCCGCACAGCTCGCAGCGCGGCCGGCCCGCGGCGCAGACCTCGGCGCCGTGCCGGGCCAGACCCAGAGCCTGCTCCCGGGTGGCCCAGAACCGGGCGCGCCCCGGCTCGTCCGGCACGGGGTCGCCCTCCGCCGGCTCGGCCACGTACTCCTCGGCCTCGAGCAGCACCAGGTCGCGATCCTCGTCGTAGCCGATCGACAGCCGCCCGGCCCGCCACTCGGGGACGACGGGCTCCTCGAGGTCCATCTCGGCCCCCTCCGGGCCGCCCTCCGTGGCCCGTCCGGATCGGGACAGAACCTCGAGCAGGGAGGCCGACAGCAACTCCACCTGCTGCTTCTCGACGAGGAGCGTGACCAGCCGGTCGCTGCCGCGAGCCTGCAGGTAGAAGACCCGCTGGCCGGGCTCGCCGACCGCGCCGGCGGTGAGGCGATCCACCGGATCGAGCTCGATCAGCACGCCGCTATCCTCGCACCGCGCGGGCGCGAGGTGGCGCTAGGTCGTCGAGCGCCCCGGTGTCGTTGACCCGGAGCACGCGCGGTTCCCCTCGCCCGACCGCCACGGCCGACACCGAGCCGGGGGCCGCCTCCAGCCGGCGGAACAGGTCGAGGTGCAGCCCCGCGTAGTGCGCCAGCGCCAGGCGGATGGGGTCCCCGTGGCTCACGACCGCCACCGCGCCCCGGGGATGGCGCTCGGCGACCTCCTCGAGCGCCGCGACCGTCCGGTGCTGGGCGTCGGCCAGCGACTCGCCGCCGGGGAACGCCGTGGCGGACGGCGTCTCGTGGATCAGCCGCCACCCCTTCGTCCGGCGGAGGCTGGCGAACGTGCGTCCGGTCCACCGCCCGACGTCCACCTCGAGCACGCCGGGCAGCGTGCGGACCGGCAGGCCCGTCGCCCCGGCCACGGGCTCGGCCGTCTCCAGGCACCGCTCGAGCGGGCTCGAGTAGACCGCCTCGAGCCGGACCTCCCCGATCCG
Source organism: Actinomycetota bacterium (assembly GCA_036260395.1). Taxonomy (GTDB): domain Bacteria; phylum Actinomycetota; class UBA4738; order UBA4738; family CALAEC01; genus DASZZY01. Next base: position 11,412 of record DASZZY010000032.1, on the reverse strand, counting down.
CCGGGCCAGGCGGTCGGCCTGGTCGCGGCCCCTCGGCGAGAGGTGGACGCCCGCGCCACGCCCGTAGAGGCGCTTCCCGGTGGCATCGGTGAGGCCATGGCGGATCAGCAGTAGGAGGGCCACGGCGACAGGATATCGTTCGGCCCGTGGACGCCCCCCCGGACGTGATCGTGGTCGGCGACGTGATGGTGGACGTCGCCGTGTCGGCCGGGGCGCTGAAGCGGGGCGGCGACGTCCACGGGCGGGTCCGCATCCGGCCCGGCGGCGCGGGGGCCAACGCCGCGGCGTGGGCCGCGGACGCAGGGGCCCAGACGCGCCTCCACGGCCGGGTCGGCGACGACCTTCCGGGCGGGCTGATCCGCCGCGCGCTCGAGGAGCGTGGGCTGGACGCCGCGCTCGCGGTCGCCGCGGGGGAGCCCACCGGGGCGATGCTCGTCGTCCTCGAGGCCGGCGAGCGCTCGATGGTGGCCGGCCGAGGGGCCAACGCCGGGCTGTCCCCCGAGGACCTCCCCGGCCGGCTGCGGGCCGGCGCCGTCCTGGTCTCCGGCTACCTGCTGTTCCACCCGGGAAGCGAGCCGGCTGCCCGTGCGGCCCTGGACCGCGCCGACGCCGGCCTCGTGGCGATCGACGCCGCGTCGTGGCCGCTGCTCCGGGAGTACGGCCCGGAGCGGTTCGCGGAGGCCACCGGGCGAGCGACGATGCTCCTGGCGAACCGCCACGAGGCCCTGGCCCTGGCCGGCCGCGATCCCGAGGACCCGGGCGCCGCGGACCCCGAGACGCTGCTCGGTGCGCTGTCGGCCCGGTACCCGATCGTGGTGCTGAAGCTCGGCCCGGCGGGGGCTGCGGCCTCGTGGGACGGCCGCGCGCTGACATCGACGGCGCCGGCGGTCGCCGAGGTCGACCCCACCGGCGCCGGCGACGCGTTCGACGGGGCGCTGCTGGCCGGCCTGGTCCGCGGCGAACAGCCCGAGGAAGCGCTGCGGCGCGCGTGCGAGGCGGGCGCTCGGGCGGCGGCGTCGGCGGCGAACTGGCCCGGGGCGTGATGGAGGCGATCGCCTTCGGCGCCGAGGTCCAGCGGGCGCTGGAGGAAGGCCGCCCGCTGGTGGCCCTGGAGACGAGCGTGCTGTCCCACGGCCTGCCCGGCCCCTGGAACGCGCGCGCCGCCGAGGCCATGGACGGCGCCGTCCGGGCCGGGGGGGCCGAGCCCGCCTGGGTGTGGGTCGACGACGGCCGGGTCCGCGTCGGCGCCACCCATGAGGAGCTCGAGCGGCTCACCGGGGACGACGCGGCCAAGGTGGGGCGCCGCGACCTGCCGCTTGCCGTGGCCGGCGGGGGACTCGGCGGCACGACGGTCTCCGCGACGGTGTGGGCGGCCGGCGTGGCCGCGATCGAGGTGGCCGCCACCGGTGGCATCGGCGGGGTCCACCCGGGGACGGGCGACATCTCCGCCGACCTGGGGGAGCTGGCCCGGACGCCGGTGACACTGGTGTGCTCTGGACCCAAGGTGATCCTGGACCCCGCGGCCACGCTCGAGCGGCTGGAGGAGCTCGGCGTCGCGGTGATCGGCTACCGCGCCGACCGGCTCCCGTTCTTCGTGGTCCGCGACGCCGGCATCCCGCTCGAGCACCGCCTGGACGACCCGGCCGCCGTGGCCGAGGTCGTCCGGGCCCGCGGCCGGCTCCTGACTCCGTCCGCCATCGTCGTCTGCCAGGCGGTCCCCGAGGGCGCGGGCCTGCCGGCGGACCGCGTGGCCGGTGCGGTGGCCCGGTGCGCGGAGCGGGCCGCCCGCCGTGGCGTCGTGGGGAAGGCGCTGACCCCCTTTCTGCTCTCCTGCCTGGCCGACGAGACGGACGGGGCGAGCCTGGAGGCCAACCTGGCTCTTTTGGAGGCGAACGCCCGCCTGGCCGCGGAGATCGCGTCCGCCGTGTGACGATCCGGGATGATCGTCACGGAACCGTCAAACAACGGTCGTCCGACCGACGCATCGGCTTGCGACCATCTACATTTCCCCGCCGCGCCGTGGAGGAGGGAGGCGACCGTGCCGACATGCCCCGTCTGCCAGGCTGCCCGGGTCATCATCGTCATCGGGGACAGCCGCAGGGGACTTTGCTCCTCGTGCGGCGCCCGGTGGATCCAGGACGGGGCGGTCCAGCGCCGGATCGAGGTCCCCGAGGCCGCCCGCCCCGGGGGCGCTTAGGCCCGGCCCAGCGCCGCCCGGTGACTCACCGCAGCGGCGGCCGGTAGGTCATCCGCCTCGGGCCTCGGGAGAAGCCCGCCGCCAGCAGGGCCTCCGCCGCCTCTCCGGCCGTCGCTGGCTGCCCGTCCCACCGCTCGACCACGAGCCGCCCGCCCGGGAGCCGCCGGGCCAGCTCCGGTAGGAGGCTCACGGCGGCGCGGACCCCGTCGGCGGCGAGCGGCACCAGCCGCCGCCCCCCGGCCTCGGCGGCGAGGAGGGGGAGGCCGTCCACGACGACCAGCCATGCCCCCGGGACGCGGTGCAGCCGGTAGGGGCGGTCCCCGACGACCGGGAGCAGCGGCCCGTACGGGTTCGCGGGGTCGGCGGCCGCGACGAGCGCCGAGCGGCCCTCGGCCGGGCGCCGGAGCTTCTCCACGGCGCGGGCGGACGCGAACTGGATCCCGGATAGCCCCCGGACGAAGTACCCTCGGCGGACCTCGCCGCGGGCCTCCATCGTGGACAACGCGTCGGCCACGGCGGCCCACGGCACGGGCACCTCGGCGGCCGAGGCCATCTCCCGGGCCACCACGCCGTACGCCGCCAGGAGCCGTCGGGCCCAGGCCTCCGCTCGCGCCGGCGGGTCGTCGGCCAGCGGCGGCAGCAGGCTCCACCGTCCGTAGACCGGGAACCTCCCGGCGACCCTCGGCCGCCCGGGCCGTGGGCGGGGCTCGCGCATCCCGGTCGGGGCGTCGTTGGTCGCCCGGCCCGCCCACACGAGCTCGAACAGCCCCCGCACCACCTCGGCCTCGTCGCGGCTGGTGGCCCGGGCGATCTCCGACAGGAAGAGGGCCCCGCGCTCCGCCAGGACCCGCTCCACGTCGCGCGCGGCCTGGCCGGGAGCCTCGTCGGGCGGGCGGGCCAGCAGCTCCACCTCGTCGCGCCGCATCACCGCGACCCGGCGCCCCCGGAGGCCCTGCCAGGCGAGCTCCGGGGACCCCAGCGCATCGTCGATCCGCCCCTCGCTCCCGTTGGCGAACCGGCAGCCGAGCACGTCGGCGACGAGCGAGGCGGCCGGCACGGGGATCCCCGCCACCCGCTCCAGCGCCTGGGGGAGCGCGCCGGCCGACGGGTCGCGCTCGCGTCCGACCCCGTGCCAGTCGAGGAGGAACGCGGCGTAGCGGTGGGGATCGACCGGCTCCACGTCCTTGCGCAGCACCCGGAGCGTCTCCCGGTGGATCCGGCGGAGGTTGTCGACGTCGACCCACTCGCGCGAGCTGCCACCGGGCCGGTACTCCCCGGCCGCCACGTCGCCGCCGGCCTGGAGGTCCGTCAGCAGCGCGGCGGCTCGCTCCTCGTCGATCCCGTACCGGACGGCCACCTCGACGGCGCTCACCGGCCCCCGCCCCGCGAGGTGGCGGCGGAGGACCGTCAGCGCCGCGTCGGGATCGCCGGCCTCCAGCCCCCGGTACTCGGGCTCGTGCTCGCGCGCCACCCACCGTTCCTCGCCGGCCACGACGACGGGCACGGCCCTTCCGTCGGCGACCAGGGCGTCGAGCAGGTCCCTCCACCGGGGACCGGCCCGCCGCCGGACCTCCTCGGCGCTGAGGTCGCCCAGCGCGGCCAGGGCGTCGGCCAGCTCGTCGGGGTCGCGCGGCCGAGACCGCTCGTCGAGCCGCTGGAGCAGGTGCTCGACCCCCTCCAGCGCCCGCTCGTCGAGGAGCTCCCGGAGGGCGTCGGGCCGGACCACCCGGGACAGCAGGTCACGGTCGACGGCCAGGAGCTGGCTGCGCCACTCGGCCCTCGGCCAGTCACCGACGTACTGGAGGGCCATGTTCATGTCGAACAGGAAGTGCATGGCGAACGGCGAGGGCACCTCGGGGGTGACCCGGTGGACGGCGATCTCGCCGGAGGACAGCCCATCGGCCACCTTCCGGAGGTCGCGGACCCGCAGCACGTCGTCCCACGCCTCGCGGTACGCCTCCAGCAGCACGGGGAAGTCGCCGAGCCGGCGCACCAGCTGGAGGAGGTCGGCCGAGCGCAGCCGCTGGAGCCACAGCGGCGTCCGGCGGTCCGGCCCCCGGCGCGGCAGCAGCAGCGCCCGGGCGGCGCTCTCGCGGAACAGCACCCCGAACAGCGGCGAGATCTGGAGCTCGCGGAGGAGCAGCTCGTCCAGGTCCTCGTCGGAGGGGAGGTCGGTGACGAGGTCGACGGGCACCGGGCCCTCCCGGCCCGGGAACCGGAGCATGAAGCCGTCGTCGACCGCGACGCCCTCGACGTCCAGGTTCTCCGCGTCACGGATCCGCGCCCGCACGGCCAGCATCCACGCGTGGTGTACCCGGGAGCCGAACGGGGAGTGGACGATCAGCCGGCGGTCGCCGAGCTCGTCGTCGAACTCCTCCACCACCACCAGGCGGTCCGACGGCAGCTCGCCGATGGCGTCCCGCTGGTCGAGGAGGAACGTCCGCAGGTTGAGCGCCGCCCGCTCCCCGAGCGCGCACTCCTCGCGGAGGCGGTCCACGAAGTCGGGCTCGTCGAGGCGCTCCGAGCACTCCCGGAGCCACTCGCCGACCCGGATGCCGAGCTCGTAGGGCCGGCCCGGCTGTTCGCCGTGCCAGAAGGGGATGGACGGGAACGCTCCGGGCGCCTCGCTGACCAGGACCTCGTCGCGCTCGATCGCCTCGATCCGCCACACCGCGGAGCCCAGCACGAACGCGTCGCCGGGCCGAGCCTCAAACACGAACTCCTCGTCGAGCTCACCGAGCCGGGCCCCGGTCCGCACGTGGATCACCCGGTAGTACCCTCGGTCCGGGATCGCCCCGGCGTTCGTCACCGCCAGCATCCGGGTGCCGGGGCGCGGCCGTACCTCGCCGGTCTCGCGGTTCCACACCACGCGCGGCCGGAGCTCGCCGAACCGCGCGGCGGGGTACCTCCCCGCCAGCATGCCGAGCACCGCCTCGAACCGCGACCTCGACCGGGCGCGGTACGGGTCCGCCCCTCGGACCAGCTCGAGGAGCTCCCCGGCGGTCCACGGGCCCGCGCACGCCGTGCCGGCCAGCTGCTGGGCCAGCACGTCGAGGCACCCCTCGGGGACGTGGGTCTCCTCGACCTCCCGGCGGAGCATCCCCCGGGCCACGGCGGCCGCGTCGAGCAGGTCCGGCCGGGTCTTGGGGATCACCCTCCCGGAGGCCACCTCGCCCACCAGGTGCCCGGCCCGGCCGACCCGCTGGAGACCCGCCGTCACGCTCTTGGGGCTCTCGATCTGGACCACCAGGTCGATCGAGCCGATGTCGATGCCGAGCTCCAGCGAGGAGGTGGCGGCCATGGCGGGCAGCTTCCCGCCCTTGAGCAGCTCCTCGGCCTCCAGGCGCTTCTCGCGCGACACGCTGCCGTGGTGGACGCGGCACACCTGCTCGCCGGCCCGGAGGTTCACCTGGGCCGCCACCCGCTCGGCGAGCGCGCGGTTGTTCACGAAGATCAGCGTCGAGCGGTGCAAGCGGATCAGCCGGACCAGCTCGTCGAACACGCTGGGCCACACGCTGGGGCCGGGGAGCTCGCGGAAGTCCTCGACCGGGGCCTCGACCAGCAGGTCGATCTCCTTCCGGCCGCCGGCGTCGAGGACGCGGACGGGCCTCGGGCGGCCGTCCTCCCGGCCGCCGAGCCAGGCCGCGACCCGCTCCGCCGGCCGCACCGTGGCGGACAGCCCCACCCGCTGGAGCGGGCGCCCGGCGAGCCACGCCAGCCGCTCCAGCGACACGGCCAGGTGGGTGCCGCGCTTGTTGGGCGCCAGGGCGTGGACCTCGTCGACGATGACCGCCTCGACCGTGGCCAGCGTCCGGGCCGCGCGCTCCGACGTCAGCATCAGGTACAGCGACTCCGGCGTGGTGATCAGGACCTCTGGGGGGTGGCGGACCAGGCGCTCGCGCTCGGCCCGCGGCGTGTCGCCGGAGCGGATGGCGGTCCTGATGGACGGCGCCGGCTCACCGAGGCGGCCGGCGACCTCGCCCATGCCGGCCAGCGGCACCTCCAGGTTTCGGTGAACGTCGTTTCCGAGGGCCCGGAGCGGCGAGACGTAGAGCACGCGGACGCCGCCCCCCTCCGGTGGCTCCCGGGCCAGCCGGTCGAGGAACACCAGGAACGCGGCCAGCGTCTTCCCCGATCCCGTCGGGGCCACCACCAGCGCCGATTCCCCCCGCGCCAGCGCCGGCCACGCCAGCTCCTGAGCCGGGGTCGGTTCGCCGAACGCCTCGTGGAACCACGTCCCCGCCAGTGTCCCGAGCACGGATAGGCTCTCGCTCACCGCCCGGCCATCGTACGCGGCTACCGGGACAGGCGGACGCGGCCCTGGGCCCTCCCGTCGAGGGCGGCCGGGCCAGCCTCCACGACGCCGTCGCGGCGGAGCGCGCGGACGGCGGCAGTCACTTCCTCCAGCGGCCGCGATGCTGCCGCGGACAGCGCTCGAAGCGTCAGGGGCGAGCGGCCCAGCAGCGCCCGGACCACGGCGCCCCGCAGCTGCCGGGACGACCCCTCGAACGGCGCGGCAGGCGCGCGACGCGTCCGGACGGGCCGCCGGCCGTCCGGCGAGAACCGGCACGAGGCGGCCACCGGGCACGCCACGCACCGGGGGACCGGCCGGCACACCTCGCGGCCGAGGTCCATGACGGCCTGGTTCCAGTCGCCGGGACGGCGGACGTCGATCCATCGGCGGGCGGCCCGCTCGACCTCCCCGGCGGTCGCCACCGGGGCCTCGACCCCGAGACGGTGGCGGACCACCACGCGGCGGACGTTCGTGTCGACGGCCGCGACGGGCTCCCCGTAGGCCAGCGCGGCCACCGCCGCGGCGGTGTACGGACCGACGCCCGGCAGACGGACCAGCTCGTCCACCCGCCGGGGGATCCGGCCGCCGTGGTCGCGGACCACCGCGCGGGCCGCCTCGGACAGCGCCACCGCCCGGCGGTTGTACCCCAGGCCGGCCCACGCCCGGAGGACCTCCTCGCGGGAGGCCGCCGCCAGCGAGCGGACCGACGGGAACCGGCGGACGAACGCGCGGAACGCCGGCGCCACGCGGGCGGCCTGTGTCTGCTGGAGCATGACCTCGCTGACCAGGACCCGGTAGGGGGTCGGCCGGTCACGCCACGGATAGGCGCGTCGGCGAGGCTGGAACCACCTCAGGAGGGGGCCGACCGTCACGGCCCCCTTCTACACCAGTGCCTAGTCCTCCTCCACCACCACGGAGATGGGCTCGTCGCTCAGCTCCTCGAGGTCGCGGAGGCGCACCAGGACCCAGCTGTCCTCGTCGAGCCCTCCGCCCCTGGACCGGATCCCCTTCCAGATCCGTCGGAGCACGAGCAGCCCCACCAGCCCGCCGAGCGCCATCGCCGCGCGCCTGGCCCACAGCCCGGCGTTCGGGACGCGGTCCTCGAGCTGGCGGAGGTTCCCCTCGATGCGCCCGCGGATGTCCTCGATCTCGTTCACCGTTTCAGTTGAGCTCTTGCCCATTCCACGTCCTCCTTGATGGTCTCCTGCGTCCGCCGGGGCGTCAGCGGCGCGCTCCGGAGCTGCCGCACTCCTGCCCCGGCGGCCACCGCCGCCACGAGCAGGAAGACGCCGCCCACGATGAGCCGGGATGCCCAGGGCTGGAGCACGATGTCCAGCGCCCACGCCGCCGCGGCAGCCAGGAATCCCAGCGCGAACAGGCCGACGACCCCGGCCACCGCCAGGCCCACTGCTCCCTTGATCCTCGCCGCGATCCCTTCGCGGACCTCCTGCTTCGCGAGCTCGATCTCCTTGCGGACCAGCTCGACCATGTCGGTCCCGATGGCCCGCACCAGCTCGCCGGTCGAGCGCTCCTGCGGGCTCGCGGTCCCTTCGCGCACGGGTCGGGTGCCGTCCGGGGTCTCCACGCGACCACCTCCTTCCTCCATCAATACCGCGTTCAGCTCCGCTCCATACACGAACAGCCGCGCCGCGAGGTACAGCAGCAGCAGCGCCGCCACAGCGGCCGCGAACCCCCCGTACACCGCGGAGGAGCTCTCCGCGGTCCTCGTGGCGTACCACGCCCCGGCCAGCTTCAGGACGGCCCACCCGATCGCGGCGAAGGCCGCCCCCGGCAGGAGGCTGGCGGGCCGGTACCGGCGCCGGAGCAGCACCCAGTACGCGGCCAGGAACATTCCGAGGTCGAGCGCCAGCGTGACCACCGGGATCACGACGAGGAGCGCCACCCCGAGGGGCCCGGTGGCCCGGACGCCGGCGATGGCCGCCGCGGCCCCCAGGCTGACGAGCGCCACGGCGCCGAGCCACGCCGTCGTCAGCAGCAGCCATCCCTTCTGGCGGACGAAGCCCTCGATCCGCGGCTCGCGGAAGATCTGCCGGAGCGCGTTCCTCGACGCGCCGACAGCGGCCGTGCCGGTCCAGAACAGCCCCCCGAGGCCGACGATCCCGGCGCCGGCCCGGTTGGCGATCAGCGCCCGGATGTTCTCGCCGATCAGCTCCTCGAGCCCGGGCACCGCCGCGGTCACCCGGCCCACGACCCGGTCCTGCAGCTCGGGGTTCGCCGCCAGCACGAACCCCACGATCGACAGCGCCAGCAGCAACATGGGGAACAGCGACACGAAGCCGTAGAAGGCGATGGAGGACGCCAGGTAGCCGCCCGCGTCGTCCCCGTAGCGGGAGCTGACCGCCTGGCCCACCTGAACGACCCGGCTCTCCTTGAGGCGCTCCAGCAAGGCGACCGGTACTTACCCGAGGCGGAGGCGGGGAACCGGGGAACCGGGCCCCCAAAAGCCAGACCCCCGAGGGGGAGGGAGCCGTCCTCGGGGGTCTGTAGTTGTGCGGCGGTCTGCCGGGTCCGGCACCTGGCAGCGCCGAGCCCATGGGCGGCGTTGACTCGCCACGGCCCTCTATTCCCCGGGCCGAACGGTCGAAACCCATACCGGCAAAAAAAATCATGGCGTCCGGCGCCGCTGTTTCGGCCGGTTCCGGCCCGGAAAAGTAGGTGGCAGCCCAAGGAGGAGGTAAGCCATGTCGATCCTGGTCCGCCACGCCATGACCGAGTCGCCCCAGACCGCCTCGCCGGAGATGAACGCCGCCGACGCCGCCGCCCTGATGAAGCAGTTCGACGTCGGCGTCATCCCGGTGGCCGAGGGCGAGGAGCTCGTGGGGCTCGTCACCGACCGCGACATCGTCGTCCGCGTCGTCGCCGAGCGGAAGGACCCGATGAGCGTGCGGCTCTCGGACATCGCCACGAAGGCCACCGTCACGGTCTCGCCCGACACCCGCATCTCCGAGGCCCGGGACCTGATGGCCGAGCACAAGGTCCGCCGGCTGCCGGTCGTCAAGGACGACAAGCTCGTCGGGATCCTGTCGATCGGCGACCTGGCCTTCGCCGACGCCTCGAAGCGGGCGGTCGGGGAGGCGCTCGAGGAGGTCTCCGAGTCGCCGACCACCACGGAGCTGTCGGACCAGCCCGAGCGGGGGACGCCGGAGCGGGTCCGCGACGCCAGGTCGTAGCGACCGAGCCTAGCGGGCGGGGGTGACCGCCCGAGCGGCCTGGCCCGCGCAGGCCTCCGCCACCACGCGGAAGTCCTTGGGCGCGTGACAGGCCTCGTCCGGGTGCCCGTTGGCCCGGAGCACCTTGGTGAGCGCCGCCAGCAGGCCGCGGACCTCTTCGGCCGTCATGGCGCTCATGAAGTGCCGCTCGACGCCGCGCAGATGGACCGGGGCCGCCTCGTCGAACGCCACGCGGCCCTTCGACGTGATCGCCGCCCAGATGACCCGGCGGTCCCGCGGCGAGGGCTGCCTGGCGACCAGCCCCGCGGCCTCCATGCGGTCCACGAGGCGGGTCACGCCGCTCTTGGAGAGGAGCAGCGTCCGCGCCAGGTCGAGCATCCGCAGGCGCCCGTCCGGGGTCATCTCGAGCCGCAGGAGCACCTCGTACCAGGTGAGCGGCAGGCCGTGGCCGTCCTCGAGCTCGCGGTTGAGCCGCTCGACGACCACCGAATGCGCCTGGAGGAACGCGACCCAGGCCGCCATCCGCTCCTCCATCCCGACCCGCACCCCTCGATCCTACCAGCCGCTAGTTGACGGCACAACGATAGGATGGCGGCTCGGAGAGCCGCGAAGGAGGAACCGCATGGACATCGGCATCGGGCTTCCGAACACCGTCCCCGGCGTGGAGGGCCGGGTCATGCTCGGGTGGGCGCGGCGCGCGGAGGAGCGGGGCTTCTCGACCCTGGCGACGCTCGACCGCGTGGCGTATCCGAGCTACGACTCGCTGCCCACCCTGGCCGCCGCCGCCGCCGCCACCGACCGCATCGGCCTCATGACCAACATCCTGCTGGCGCCCACGAGGAACGCCATCCTGCTGGCCAAGGCGGCGGCCAGCGTGGACCAGCTCTCGGGCGGCCGGCTGACGCTCGGGCTGGGGGTCGGGGGAAGGCAGGACGACTTCGTGGCCTCCGAGCGCCGGTTCGAGGACCGGGGACGCCGCTTCGACGAGGACCTTGAGCTCATGCACGGCGCGTGGCGCGGCGAGTCCGTCGGCGGATGCCCGCGGCCACCCACGCCCCGGCCCACCAACGGCCGGGCGGTGCCCGTCATGATCGGGGGGCTCTCCGACCGGGCGGTCGAACGGGTCGCCCGCTGGGGGATCGGCTGGACGGCGGGGGGCGGCTCCCCCGACCAGGTCGGCCCGTTCGCCGAGCGCGTCCGCGCCGAGTGGCGGGAGGCGGGGCGCGACGGCGAGCCGAAGATCGCCGCGCTCGCCTACTTCTCGATGGGCCGGGGCACCGAGGAGCGGTCGATCGAGAACCTGCTCGACTACTACGGCCCCGATGCCCGGCCGTTCGCCGAGGCGGTGCCCCGAGGTCGCGACGAGGTCCGGCGGACGGTGGAGCGCTTCCGCACCGCCGGCGTCGGGGAGGTCATCCTCTTCCCCACGGTCCCCGAACTCTCCGAGGTCGACCTCCTGGCGGACGCGGTGCTGTAGGCCTCCAGGCTCACGAGGTGCGGCGCCGCCGTCGCAGGACCACGAGCGCGACCATCACGGCCAGCAGCCCGAGCATGATCCAGCCGAACCGAGAGATGATCGTGTCGACCAGTTCGAGGTTGCGGCCGAAGACGTAGCCGACCACGCCGATCCCGGTGGCCCACACCGCCACCGACGGCACGTCGAAGGCCAGGAACCGGCCGAACCGCATCTCGCTCAGCCCGGCGACGAACGGGATGAACGTGCCGGCCGC
>DASZZY010000031.1:0-4014 GCA_036260395.1 Actinomycetota bacterium | reverse complement strand
GTGTAGTCGCCCGGCGAGAGGTTGGTGAAGGCCTTGGAGGGGAGCCCGGGGGTGGCGTCGTCCGTGAGGTCGAAGTTGGGCTCGGCCCCGAAGTCACCGCCGGGGTCGAAGGTGAACGGCTGGTCCGAATCGGGGATGGCGTCCTTCTCGATGGTGATCGACGAGGCCGCCTGCGAGTCGGTGAAGGTACACGTGATGTGCTCATCGGGAGCCGGCGTGACGGAGACGCCGGTGGCGGTCTCGGTCACCGTGCTCGAGACCTGCCCGGTACACGTGATGTCGGTGAGGCTCCACCCCGCCGGGATGCTGACCTCGTCGACCGTATAGGTCTGCCCGGGGGTCAGACCCGCGAAGTCCTTGAACCTCGGCAGCGTCGCGTCATTGTCGTCGTCGAGGAAGAAGTTCGGCTCGGTCCCGAAAGCCCCGCCGGGTTCGAACTCGAAGTCGGTGCTGGAGTTCGGGACGGCGTCCTTCTGGATGGTGAGCACGGCGTTCCGGATCTCCCCGGCGCTCTTCAGCGGGACGGTCTGGTTCCCCACGTTGATCGTGTCCTGCACCGGCGCCACGACCCTCGCGCCCGTCACCTCCGAGTGGATGTTGCCGGTAGCGCTGGCGGCATTACAGCCGAGCAGCACTTCCAGCCGGAGGACGATGACCTCGCCATGGTCGAGGCCACTGACCTGAACCGTCGCCAATACCGCATTGGCGGTATTCGTCTCGGTGAAGCTCACGCTCTCGTTCCCGCTGAGGACGTTGGCGGGGTCGGCGTTGATCTCGACCTCCAGAACATCGACGAAGCCGATAAGTCCTCCGCTCGTCGTCTTGGTGGCGAAGCTGTGATCGATCTCGATGGTGCCGGTGCCGGATGCTCCCGAGTCGATCGCAACGTGCGTCAGGAAGATCACGTGGTCGCCGCATTGGAAGTCGCCGCCCTCGAGCGACTCGACGCTTCCGGCGTGTGTGCCCCCGCCCTCTCCCGTCGTGTGGTCGTAACTGGTCGGGTGCGCGGCCTCGAAGTCGATGGAGACGTCGCCGCCGGTGATGCCGTTCGGGCCGAGGATCGTCGGACCGCCCGGCTGCGCCGAAGTGATCCTCTGCGAGGTCTTCCCGCCTGTCGGCTCGTTCGTGAACCAGCAATCGATGCTCTCGCCACCGTCGATCGTCAGGACCACCAGGGAGTCCCCCGCGTCGAAGACCTCGTCGGTGCCGATAAGAACGCCCTCGTCCCCCTGGCACGCGACGTCGGTCAACGACCAGCCATCCACCGCCGCCTGCTCGAAGCTGTGCTGGCCCGCGGCCAGCCCCTCGAACGTCATGTGGTTCGGAAGCGTCTCGTCGGCCGGGTCGTCGTCGAGCTCGAACGGGGGCTCCTCCGTGCCGGGCCGGGTGTACGTGAACGGCTGCGGATCCTCGGGCACCGCGTCGACCCAGATCGTCACCGAGCCGGTGCCGGGCTCCGACGGCTGGGAACCCTCAGCCTCTGGTTCAGGGCTCGGGTCTGAGGTCCCCGGCCCCTTCCCTCCGCTTGGTCCCGAGCCTCCTCCGGATCCGTCCGCGCCGCGCCCACCGGACGGTCCGCCGGATCCCTTCTCCGCAGGCGGCGGCGGGGGCGAGGGCTGGGGGCTTGGCTCGGGATCGGAAGGCTCCGGCGAGGGCGTTGCCTCGTCGGCGGGCTGTTGCTCCTGCTCGGCGGCGGCCTCGGGATCGGCTTCCTGAGCGACGAGCGGAGCGTTGACGGCCAGAAGCGACAGGACGAGGACCGCCGCGAGCAGCAGTTTGCTGTTGATGCGGAACAACCCGCCTCGCCGTGCCGAGCGCGAGGCGGGCCTACCTCCCTGGCGGCCAGCCAACCTTTCCCCTTTCCCCTGCGGTGTCTACGACACCTAGAAGGAAGTTCGCCCTCGCTGGCCGAACCTCCTGCTGTCCCCCGGAAAACCTAGGCGGATGAACCTACATCGCCAGGGCGATCTGGGCAGCTTGGGCACCATATGGCCGACATGCGGGCAAGGTCAACTCCGCACAATTACCGAAGCCGTCCCAGGGGACAGCTCGAGTGCGCCGCGAGCCGCCGATACCTCGGACGGGGCATGCGCGGTGCTACCGTCAACCTCTGCTTGAGCCTCAGCAGACCCCTCGGCGGCCGGTAGGAGCCCCGCCGCACCGCTCGAAATCGCCACCCCCTCGCGGCCCACTTATCCGGGTGCTGCGCCGGGGGCGACGGCTGGATGGGACCGACATCTCGACAAGCGGGCGCATGGGGGACGGCGCGGCGCCCTTCCCCCAGCATCATGACCGACCCGTATCCGCGGCGCGGGTCACGTCGAGCCCGCCGACCCTCCGCCGCCGACCAGCCGCGGTCAGGAGCGCCCCAGCGGCCAGCAGGAGCAGCGCCACAGCAGCGAGGCGCAGGATCCCGACACCGGTCACCGCAAGCGTGGTGGGCGGGTTCCCGCCGCGGGCCATCGTCTCGCTGCTCGCATTGAAGAAGGTACAGACGACATGCTCCCCGCTCGCGAGGTCGACGGTCGCGCCGCCGCCGAAATCCGCGCTGGTTCCGCCGCTGGGATCGTCACAGGAGATCCGCTCAACGGCCCAACCGTCCGGAAGTACCTCCTCCACCCGGTACGTCCCCGGATTCAGGTGCCCGAAGGAGGCCTCGTTGTCCCGACCTCTCCCGTCGTCGGTGAGGGTGAAGGGACCGAGATCGCCTCGGAAGGCGAACGCCTGCTCGCTCTCGGGATCGGCATCCTTGATTACCGTGATGACTCCCTGGGCTCCAGCCAGCACCTGGGTGTTGAGGAAGGTGCACGTCACAGCCTGTCCCGGCCCGAGGTCGACGGTGACAGCGGTGCCCTCGACCGTCGTCGGAGCGTCCCCGTCGCAGGTGACCGCCTGCAGGCTCCACCCTTCCGGGAGCTCCTCCTCGGCGATCGTGTAGGTACCGGGAGCCAGGTCCGTGAAGGTCTGCGAGTTCGACAGGCTTGGCTCCTCGTCGTCGTCGAGGGCGAATGGGCCTCCGCCACCGAGGTTGCCGCTCGGCACGAACACGAAGTCCTGCTCGGAGTCGGGCAGGGCGTCCTTCACCACCGTGATGGATCCCCGCTGCGTATTCGTGAACGAACAGCGAGCGCTCTCGCCGACAGCGAGGTGGATCGACGCCGTCGTCCCGGCGATCTCCACCGCTGCGCCATCGCAGCTCAGGTCGTTCAACTCCCACCCGGCCGGGAGGTCGACCTCCTCGACGGTGTAGACACCGGACAGCAGCCCGCTGAAGGTCCGGGATGCCGGCCCGGCCGCGTCGTCGTCGGTGAGGTCGAAGTCGGGGCCGAGATTCTCGGAGGCGTCGAAGGCGAACGGCTGGCCGGAGTCCGGCACGGCGTCCTTCTCGATGGTGATCGAGCCTTCCCGGGTGTTCTCGAACGTGCAGGCCACGGCCTCGCCGGGGTCCAGGCCGATGGTCGCCGCGGCGCCGGACGTGGAGGTGTTGGCTCCCCCGCCGGTGCACCGGAGATCGGTGAGCTGCCACCCGGCGGGGAGATCGGTCTCGGAGACCGAATAGGTGCCGGGGAGAAGGTTCGTGAACGTCTGAGAGGGCAGGCCGGGAGCCGCGTCGTCCGCTAGCGTGAAGCTCGGCTCGGCGCCGAACGCCCCGGCGGCGTCGAACGGGAACGCCTGCGAGGAATCTGGCACCGCGTCCTTCTCGATGGTGATCGAGGCTTCCCGGGTGTTCTCGAACGTGCAGACGACAGCCTCGCCGGGGTCCAGTCCGATGGAGGCCGTGGAGCCGGACACCGACGTGTTCGCTCCCCCGCCGGTGCACCGGAGATCGGTGAGCTGCCAGCCGGCCGGGAGGTCGACCTCCTCGACGGTGTAGGCGCCGGGGAGCAGGCTCGTGAACGTCTGGGAGGGCAGGCCGGGAGCCGCGTCGTCCGTTAGCGTGAAGCTCGGCTCGGCGCCAAACGCCCCGGCGGCGTCGAACGGGAACGCCTGCGAGGAATCTGGCACCGCGTCCTT
>DASZZY010000030.1:0-1533 GCA_036260395.1 Actinomycetota bacterium | reverse complement strand
CCCGTCGGTGTCCGGGAACACGTTGACGTGCCCGAACGCCGCGGCGGCCTCGGCGAGCTCGGGGAACGGGCCGGACAGGTCCGTGGCCTGCGGGAGGTCGACGTCCCTCAACCTCCCGGCGAACATCCCCGAGACCCCCAGGACCACGTTGCCCGCCCGGTCCACCGAGGACACCAGCGCGCGGTCGCCCTCGGGAAGCTGCCCGGCCGGTTGTTCGTCCGTGCTGCTCGGCTGGAAGAAGAGGACGTCGTAGCCGATCAGGTCCGCTCCCGCGGCATCCAGGCGCTCGATCAGCCGCGCGTGCGTCCCGCGGGGGATCGGGAACCCGCCGATGTCGGGATCGTCGAGCGTCTTCTGATCCATGCCCACCACGACGATGCTCGGATGCGCCCCGATGACCGGGAACAGCGCGTCGCGGAGGCGCCGCTGCGTCTGCTGGAAGGTCCCGACGCTGAGCCCCGCCCACGCCAGGCCCGTGACGGCGAGGGCGATCCCAACAGCCGCCGCCAGCCGGAAACGGATGGTCCGCTTCATCGCAGCCTCACCCTACTCGCGAGCGCCGGCGCCTAGCCGGACGCCGTCTCCTCGGGCGGAGCGGCGGCTTCGTTCTCGGGCGGAGGCGCCGCCTCCTCAGGCGTCGGAGTGGGCGTGGGCTCCGGCTCGGGTTCGGGCTCGGGCTCGGACTGCGGCTCGGGCGCCGGCTCCTCCGTCGGCTCCTCGGCCGGCTCCGGCGGCGGAGCGGCCTGCGGCTCCGGCGCCGGCTCGCTCGCGCTCTGCGTCGACTGGACAGAGGTGCCG
Source organism: Actinomycetota bacterium (assembly GCA_036260395.1). Taxonomy (GTDB): domain Bacteria; phylum Actinomycetota; class UBA4738; order UBA4738; family CALAEC01; genus DASZZY01. The sequence continues at coordinate 735 of DASZZY010000030.1, read as the reverse complement.
CTAGGGACTTCACGCGAAGGCCCGCCCGGCCCGCCGCCTCGGCCACAGTTCACGGTGATCTGGATTTCCTCGCTGTCGGTTCCACCTCTGCCGTCGCTGATGGTGAACGTGATCCGGTCGGGCCCGCCGCCCGGCTGGCAGGGATTCGACTGGTAGTGGTAAGTGGCGTGCCACGTACCATCGGGTCCTTGGCTCCACGGGGCCGGGTTCGTGAGCGTCCCCTTGCTGAGCTCTGACGTGACCTCCAAGACAAGGGTGTCACTGTCCGCATCCGTAGCGGAGATGGGCAGATCCACGCCTTGGCCTTCGTCCACGGTCTGGTTCTTCGGGACGGTCAACACGGGCGCGCGGTTGGGCGGGAGCTCGGAGAAGGTGGCGGTGACCACCAGGTCGTCGTTCATGGTCACCACGCAGGAACCGGTGCCCTCACAGGCGCCGCCCCAGCCGTCGAAGGCCCACCCGGTCGCCGGCGTGGCGGTCAGGGTGACCTCCGTGCCCTCGTCGTAGTCCTCGGTGCAGTCTTCGCCGCAGTCGATGCCGCCGTCGGTGCTGGCCACCGTGCCCTGGCCGTCGACCGAGACCGACAGCGTGTGGGTCGGGGTCGGGACCTCGGTGAAGGTGGCGGTCACCTCTCGGTCCTCCGACATGGTCACCACGCAGGAACCGGTGCCCTCACAGGCGCCGCCCCAGCCGTCGAAGGCCCACCCGGTCGCCGGCGTGGCGGTCAGGGTGACC
>DASZZY010000029.1:0-20590 GCA_036260395.1 Actinomycetota bacterium | reverse complement strand
CTCGGGGGCCGCTGGCCGGCCCCGCGTCGCCATGCTAGCGCCGGACCGCTCGGGGCCGCGCCGTGGGTATCGTCCTGGGCGTCGTGGCCATCGGGATCGTGTTTCTATTGGTGACCGAGCCGACGCGCTGACGCCTCGGCTCACCGGGGCCCACGGAGCGCTCGGAGCGCTCGGAGCGCCGGGATGGCCTCGACCCGCTCGTCGTGCAGGTGGCCCCACAGGATCCCCGGCGGCCGACGCCTGCGGCGGCATCGGATCACGCGGTCGGGGGTCACGATCCGGTCCACGCGGAAGTCGTGGGCCGTCTCCGGCAGGCGCTCGTCGAGGATCTGGAGGGGGTGGACGGTGGTCACGATCGCCGTGCGGTCGTCGACCAGGCCGGCTTCCGCCAGCAGCGCCAGCTCCAGGTCGGAGTAGCCGCCGCCCTTCCCCACCCGGGCGCCGCGCCGACCGACCGCCACGCTGCCGCACACGATGAGGTCGATCGCCTCCACGTCCGTGAGCGCGACCTTCCGTCCCGCGGCGGCCGCCCCCTTGATCGACGCCGCCCGTCGGGCCGGGACCCGGATCCGCTCGGGCTCGAGGAGGACGAACGGCTCGGGCTCCCGCAGCCGGGGGACCGCCATGTAGACCCGCTTGCCGTCCTCCAGCGCCCGGGCCCGCGCCGGCAGCTGGGGGGCGTCGGGGTTGGCCTTGATCGCCCGCGCCTGCCGCCACTCGGGCAGCTCGGCCAGCCGGTCGGCGGCGGCCTCGGCACCGCGGAAGTTCGGGATCCGGCCCCGCGTCCCGGGGAACCGGGCCGCGCCCCGGCGCTCGAGCAGCCCCCACACGCGCTCGCGGACCCGCTGCTTCGCGTCCACCGGCGAGCCGGTCCTGCTCACCGGCCGCGGCGGCGGCGGAACGGCCGGTTGCCGTACCGGTCGACGTGGACGGAGTCCTCGACCGGCCGGCGGGACGTCGGGCCGTACCGCCCGCGCGGCCAGCCGACGGGGATGGCCGCCACGGGCTCGACGTTCCACGGGAGGCCGAGGATGCGGTGGGCCGCCAGGCGGCTCCACAGCGGCAGCGTGGTCAGCGTGGCCCCCAGTCCCTCGGCCCGCGCGGCCAGCAGGAAGTTCTGGACGCTGGGGAACACCGAGCCGTACCGCGAGGCGCGGGCCACCGACGGGAACGGGAGCGGCAACCCGCGGAGACAGACGACCACCACCGCCGGCACCTCCTCCCAGTGATCCACCTGCCACTGGACGGCGTCGATGATCTTCCGGACGCGGTCATGGTCGCCGTACAGCAACCGGCCCGCGCCCCCGTACACGGCCCAGGCCCTCCGGTACTGCCGCCCCAGGGCCCGCTTGACCGCCGGGTTGCGGACCAGGACGAACTCCACCCCCTGGCGGTTGCCACCGGTCGGCGCGCGGGTGGCCAGGGCCAGGCAGCGCAGCAGGACGTCGTCGTCCACGGGATCGGGCCGGAGGCGCCGGATCGCGCGCTGGCTCTCCATGGCCTCGCTGAGCTCCACGGCGCCATCATGCCCCGGCCGGGGGCGGGGCGCGGAATCCGCCCCGGCCGCGCGAGGTTGCAGGATAGGAGGCATGCCGGACTCCATCGACCGCCACGAGCTCCAGCGCCTGATGAAGGAGGGGGCGCAGCTCGTCGAGGTGCTCCCGCCGGAGGAGTACGATGAAGAGCACATCCCCGGGGCCATCAACATCCCGCTCCGGCGCATCGACAGCGAGGCGCCCGAGCGGCTCGACCGGGGGCGCCCCGTGATCGTCTACTGCTGGGACGATCCCTGAGACATGAGCCCCCGGGCCGCGTGGCGGCTCGAGTCGCTGGGGTTCGAGCGGGTCTACGACTACGAGGCCGGGAAGCAGAACTGGCTGGCCTCGGGGCTGCCCACCGAGGGCAGCCTGGCCGATGTGCCGAGGGCCGGCGACGTGGCGCGCGACGACGTGCCGACCTGTGGGCTCGAGGAGCGCCTCGGCGAGGTCGCCGAGCGCGTCCGGGCCGCGGGGTGGGATACCTGCGTGGTCGTCAACGACGAGCGCGTCGTGCTGGGGCTGCTCCGGGCGGCCCATCTCGCCAGGGATCCCGACCTGCCGGTCGCCGATGCCATGTCCGCCGGGCCCTCGACGTTCCGGCCGCACGTTTACGCCATGGAGATGGCCCGGTACATGACGGAGCACGACCTCCCGAGCGCCCCGGTGACGACGGGGGAGGGAGTGTTGGTCGGGCTGCTCGTCCGGGAGGACGCCGTCCGGGTGGCGGAGGAGGCCCACCGAGCGCTGCACGAGCGGGAGCATGGCTACCCCGAGTGAGCCGGCGGCCTGCGAGGAGTGCCGCCGGGCCATCGAGGCCTGCGGGTTCTGCGGCGAGCGCTGCGGCCGCGAGATCTGCTACCGCTGCTGCCTGGAGGCCCTGCGGGAGACGCTCCCACAGCCGCACGGGCACGGCGGCTGAACGGGCTAGGAGGAGCCCTCGCCCGGGCGCTCGAAGTACCCGTTGAGCTGCGCCCCGAACATCAGGTCGCCCTGGACCTTCATCTTGCCGGTCATGAACAGGGCCGGCCCCTGGGCATGGCCGGTGACGAGCTTGGCGAACGAGACGAGGTCGGTGGTGAGCGTCACCCTCGGCGAATCGGCCCGGCCGGGCCCCGCGGTACACGTGCCGTCGCCGATCGAGAGCCGGTAGGGGAACTCCTCGTCGCCGTCGGTCACCACCCACTGGACCTCGGCGGCCACGCCCGCCGCCCGCTCCGGGACGAACCGCTCCTCGAAGCCCTGGAAGATCCGGTCGAGCGCCGCGCGGGTGCCGGCCGCGTGGATCCCCTCGGCGATCTGCTCGTCCCTGGCGCCCCCGACCAGCTCGGCGAACTGCTCGGGCGTGAGCTCCGGCACCCGGCCCTCGGCGTTCTCCTCCATGCGGCCTCCTTTCATCCGGCGCCAGATCGTAGCGGAGGCGGCGTTTCCGGATCGCCGCGCGGGGTAGGCAGGGGCCGCGATGCCGGAGCGCTCGGGGGAGGCGATCGGGCCCGACCCGCCCCACCGCGTGACGCGGCCGATGCTGTTCCAGAGCTGGAACGTCTCGACCTGGCTGCACTGGCCGTTCGACCCTCGTGTCCTGGCCCGGACCGTCCCGGCCGGGCTGGAGCTCGACACGTTCGAGGGCCGCGCGTGGGTGGGCCTGGTGGCGTTCGTCATCGAGAACCAGCGGCCCGCGGGCATGCCGCGGATCCCCGGGCTGTCCCGGGCGCAGGAGACCCACCTCCGGACCTACGTCACCGCGCCCGACGGGCGCTCGGGCTCGTACTTCATCTACCTCGAGAACGACCTCCTCCCCGCCGTGCTCGCCGGCCGGGCGGGGTTCTTCCTGCGCTACGCGTGGGACCGGATGCAGCTCGCCCGGCGCGACGGGTCGGTGGAGTATCGCGGGCGGCGCGTGGTGCCGCCCCGGACCGCGCACGACCTCCGCGTCGAGGTCGGGCAGCCGTACCGCGCGGAGGAGCTCTCGTCGCTCGACCACTTCGTGACCGCCCAGTGGATCCTGTTCACGAAGTACGGGCCGCGCCTGGCCGCCGTGCCGGTCGAGCACCCGCCGTGGCCGCTGTGGCGGGCCCGGGTGACGCACCTCGAGGAGGCGCTGTTCCGGGCGGCCGGCCTGCCGCCGCCAGCGGGCGACCCGCTGGTCCACTTCTCGCCCGGCGTCGACTCCCGGATCGGCTTCCCCGAGCTGGTCCGAGGCCGCCCCGCCGGGAGGCGCCCGGCCCGGGGCCGGCGGTAGGCTGTCCACGCCGCAGCCACGAGGAGGCCGATCCATGCCCGAGGCGCCGGCCCCACCGCCGGCCGAGCGGTTCACCCCGGCCCCGACGCTGACCGCGTCCCAGGTCGCGGCCCGCGCGGGCCTCGACCTGGACCTGGCCCGGCGGGTGTGGCGCGCGCTGGGCATGCCCGAGGCCGGCGACGACGAGGTCATGTTCGACGACCGCGACGTGCAAGCCCTCACCGCGCTGCGCGGGATCCTCGAGCTCGGCGTGCCGGCGGACGAGCTCCTGGCCATCGGCCGGCTCTACGGGCAGGCCATGTCCCGGATCGCGGACGCGGAGACCCGGATGTTCCGGGAGCGCCTGCTGGCACCGGCCATGGCCCACGACGGCGAGCCCGTGGAGGAGCGGCTCCGGCCGGTGGTCGAGGCGCTCCTCGACATCTCGGCCCGGCTCCTCGACCAGACGCACCGTCGCAAGCTGATGCTGGCGCTGGACGCGCTCGGAGCGGGGGGCAGCAGCGAATCGCTCGCCGCCGGCTTCGCCGACCTGGTGGCGTTCTCCCGCATCTCCGAGGACCTCGCCGCCGAGGAGCTGGGCGGCCTGGTGGAGGCCTTCGAGGACCTGGCCGTGAACGTCTGCGCCGATGCCGGGGCTCGGCTGGTCAAGGTGATCGGCGACGGCGTGATGTTCGTGGCGGTCGACCCCGCCCGGGCGTTGGCCGCGGCGACCGACATCGTGGCCGGCGCGTCCGAGCATCCGCTGCTGCCGGAGGCCCGGGCCGGCCTGGACTTCGGCCAGGCGGTCGCGCTGGGTGGCGACTACTTCGGCCGCCCCGTCAACGTGGCCGCGAGGATCACGGCGTACGCCCGTGCGGACACGGTGGTGCTGTCCGGGGAGTTCCTGGAGGCGCTCGGCGACGGCGACCTGCGCGTGTCGCGGATCGGGAAGCGCCGGCTCAAGGGCGTGGGAGGGGTCAGCCTGTTCAAGGTGAAGGAGGCCTGATCCGAGAGGCCGACGTCGCCGTCGTGGGCGCGGGGCTGGCCGGCCTGGCCGCGGCCACCGACGTGGCCGCCGCCGGCCGGGAGGTCGTGGTGCTGGAGGCGCGGGACCGCGTCGGCGGGCGCCTCCTGAGCCGCGACCTCGGCGACGGCGTCACGGTCGACCTCGGCGCGCAGTGGATCGGTCCCACCCAGGACCGGATGTACGCCCTGGGCCGCGACCTCGGGGTCTCGACGTTCCCGACCTACGACCGAGGCGACACGGTGGCGCTCCTCGACGGGCGCCGGTACCGGTTCTCGGGACGGCTTCCCCGGCTGAACCCTGTGGTCCTGGCCGACTTCGCCGCGGCGTTCCTCCGGCTCGAGCGGCTGGCCCGACGCGTACCTCTCGACCGGCCGTGGGAGGCGCCCGCCGCTCGTGAGTGGGACGCCCAGACCCTGGAGACGTGGATCCGCCGGCGCGTCCGGACGGACACCGCCCGTCGCGTGCTCCGGCTGTTCACCGACGGCGTGTTCACCACGGAGCCGGGATCGCTCTCGCTCCTGTTCGCGCTGTGGTACATCCGGTCGGGGACCAGCCTCGAGAACCTGGTCAGCACGACCGGCGGCGCACAGCAGGACCGGGTGGCGGGCGGGACGCAGACGCTGGCCCGCCGGATGGCCGAGCGACTGGGGGAGACGGTCGTCCTCGGGGTGCCCGTCCGGAGGATCGAGCAGACCGGTGGCGGCGTCACGGTCGCGGCGAACGGCCTCGCCGTCCGTGCCCGGCGGGCGATCGTGGCGGTTCCACCGGCCCTGGCGGCGAGGATCGAGTACGCGCCGGCGCTTCCGGGCACCCGCGACCAGCTGACCCAGCGGATGCCCCACGGGGCCACGATCAAGGCCATGGCCGTGTACGACGAGCCGTTCTGGCGCGCGGAAGGCCTGCACGGGCAGGCCGGGTCGCCGGGGCTGCCGGTGTCCTTCACGTTCGACGGATCCCCGGAGGCCGGAACCCCCGGCGTCCTGGTCGGCTTCCTGGTGGCCGACGCCGCCCGTCGCGCCGGCCGGCTGGACGCCGCCCGCAGGCGAGAGGTCGTCCTGGAGTGCTTCCGGCGGTACTTCGGCCCCCGGGCAGCGCGGCCCCGCGACTACGTCGACCAGGACTGGTCCGAGGAGGAGTGGACCAGGGGCTGCTACGGGGGCCACCTGCCGCCGGGGGCCCTGACCCGGTACGGGCCGGCGCTCCGGGAGCCGGTCGGCGCGATCCACTGGGCGGGGACCGAATCGGCCCGGGTGTGGGCCGGATACATGGAGGGCGCCGTGGAGTCCGGGCGCCGGGCCGCCGCCGAGGTGCTCGCCGCGCTGGACGGCCCGGCCGCGAGCCCCTCCGCCACCACGGATGAAGCGGCGGCGGAGGGGTAAGACGACGAAGCCCATGGCCGACCGACGAGCCCGCACTCCGGACCCTTCCCATGCGACGGTGAGTGCGGGAACCACGCCGATCCGATGGTGACCACGGAGGATCGCACCGCGGGGCCTCGCGGGGGCCGGGCCGTGCCCTCCGAGGACGTCTCGCTGGAGTCGGTCCTGCTCGCGGCCGTCCGCGACGCGGTCCCGGAGCGGCCGGGGTTCCGGGCCACGGTCTCGCTGGACGTCGAGGACGGCGACCCGTGGACGATCCGCCTGTCGGGGGGCCGGGTGTGGATCACGCCGGGCCTCCATCCCCGCGCCGACACCACCGTGACGACCGATGCGGTGACCCTGGCCGCGGTCATGGACGGGTCGCGGTCCGGCGTGGAGGCGTTCCTGGCCGGCGACCTCAGGGTCCGCGGCAACCTGGCCCTGTCGCTGCGCCTGGGCGGCCTGTTCCAGCCGGAGGCCCGTCCGGCCAGGTTCCCGGTGGCCCGGACGGCGGCCGCCGGCCCGCTGTCGACGTTCTACCTGGAGGCGGGACAGGGCCCCCCGGTCGTCCTCCTCCACGGGCTGGGCGCCACCAACGCCTCGCTGCTCCCGACGCTCTGGGACCTCGCCCGCGACCACCGCGTGCTGGTCCCGGACATGCCCGGGTTCGGCGACTCGTCGAAGCCGCTCCGGCGGTACGACTCCGCGTTCTTCGCCCGGTGGCTGGAGGCGTTCCTCGACGAGGCCGGCGTCGAGCGCGCCGACCTCGTCGGCAACTCGATGGGCGGGCGGGTGGCCATCGAGATGGGGCTCGTCCACCCGGAGCGGACCGGGCGCCTGGTCCTGCTGACGCCGTCGCCAGCGTTCATCCGCCGGCGCCACTTCGTCCGCCTGGTTCGGCTGCTGCGGCCGGAGCTGGCGGTGGTGCGGGTCCCGATGCGGCACGCGCTCGTGGTGGGCGGCATCAAGCGGATGTTCGCCAGGCCCGAGCGCCTCCCCCAGGCGTGGTACCTGGCGGCGGCCGACGAGTTCCTCCGGGTGTTCTCCACGATGCGGGGCCGCGTGGCGTTCTTCTCCGCGGCGCGGCAGATCTACCTCGAGGAGCCATACGGCGAGGTGGGGTTCTGGGACCGCCTGCCGCAGCTCGACGTGCCGGCCCTGTTCGTGTGGGGCGACCGGGACCGGCTGGTCCCCGCAAGGTTCGCGCGGCACGTCGAGCGGGCGCTCCCCTCGGCCACGTCGGTGGTCCTCGACGACTGCGGCCACGTCCCCCAGTTCGAACACCCGGACCTGACGCACGGGCTGATCCGGGAGTTCCTCTCGTGACCGCCCGGCCGGCGGCCAGGGCCGATGCCAAGGCCCGGAAGGGCAAGGCCCGGAAGGCCAAGGCGCGGGATGACGAGGCCCGGGAGGCCGTGGCGAGGGAGCGCATCGAGGCCGAGGGCGAATCGCTGATCCGCGGCGCGGCCGCCGACCTGGAGGCCCGCGACCCGGAGTTCATCCGGTATCAGCTCCCCGGCATGTGGCTGCTGGCCAGCCTGTACTTCCGCGCCGAGGTCCGTGGCCTGGAGCGGATCCCCGAGGAGGGCGCGGTCCTGTTCGTCGGGAACCACTCCGGGGGCAACATGACCCCCGACAGCGTGGTGTTCCTGCTGGCGTTCAACGCCTACTTCGGCGCCGAGCGCCCGCTCCACATCCTGGCGCATTCGCTGGTGACCTCGTGGCCGGGCCTGGGGGCGTTCCTGCGGAAGTGGGGGGTGATCACCGCGGGGCCGACGGCCGCCCGGGCGGCGCTGCAGCGGGGCTCGTGCGTGCTGGTGTACCCCGGCGGCGACGTGGAGACGCACCGTCCGTGGCGGGACCGCCACCGCATCCGGTTCGACGGCCGGCGCGGGTTCCTCCGGCTGGCCGCCGAGACCGGCGTGCCGATCGTCCCGGTCGTGGCCGACGGCGGCCAGGAGACATACCTCCCGCTCTCCGACGGACGGCGGCTGGCCCACGCGCTGCGCCTCGATCGGCTGGGCCGGCTGAAGGTCCTGCCGATCTCGCTGGCGCTCCCGTGGGGACTGAACGTCGGCGACCTGCTGGGGCACATCCCGCTGCCGGTGAAGATCCGCGTCGAGTGCCTGCAACCGATCGACGTCCGGGCCCGCTTCGGCGACACCCCCGACTCCGACGAGGCCTACGGCTACGTGACCGGCCGGATGCAGGAGTCCCTCACCGCGCTGGCGGCCGAGCACGTCGTCCCGCCGTTCGCCTGAGCCCGTGCGCGTCCAGCGGACGATCGTCGTGGACCGCGAGCCCGAGCGCGTCTTCGCGCTGGTCTCGGACCCCAACCGCTACCCGGAGTTCTTCGTCGGCATCACCCGGTGGGAGCCGGCCTCGCGTAAGCGCCGCGGGCCGGGGGCCCGGTTCCGAGTCCGGATGAGGGTCGGCTCGATCGAGGCCGGTGGCGAGGTCAAGGTCACCGCGTGGAAGCCGGGCCGCCTGATCGCCTGGGCGGCCGAGCGGGGGATCCCCCAGCGGGGTGCCTGGCGGCTCCGCCCGGTCCGCGCGGGGACCGAGATCCGGCTCGAGGTCGAGTTCGACCTCTCGGGCGGGCCGCTCGGCCGGTTGGTCGAGCGGGCCGTCGGTCGCATCGTTGGCCGCAACCTGAGCGCGACCCTCCTCGCGGTCCGGCGGATCCTCGAGCAGGAGGGGTCGGTCGCGGCGGTGGAGGCCCGCGCGTGAGCCCGCTGGACCGGCTCGCCGCGCTGGCGGCCCTCCGGGGGCTGGCCCGCCCGAGCGTCCTCGGCCGCCTCCTCGAGTCGGGGCTCGTCGACGCTCGGCGCCTGCCGGCCACCGTGCGGGCGGCCCCGTGGCTGCTCGGCCGCGGGGCTTCGCTGGGCGTCCTGAGCCGGATCAACGCCGGGGCCCTCGGCGACCGGGAGGCGCTCAGCGACCGCCTCGGCACGCTCTCGTGGCGGCAGCTGGACGACCGCGCCGAGCGCGTGGGACGGGCGCTGGTCGGGCTGGGCGGCGGGACGGTGGCCACGCTGCTGCGCAACGGCCGCGAGCAGGTCGAGGTGCTGCTCGGGGCGCAGAAGGCCGGCCTGGCGGTGGCTCCGCTCAACACCTGGGCCCGAGGGGAGGAGCTGCGGTCGGCCCTGGCCCAGGCGGCGCCGGCCACGGTCGTCTACGACACGCAGCACGCCGAGCAGCTCCGAGAGGCCGGCGTGGCCGGGGTGCGGCTGGCCGACGTGGGCGACGGGGGCGACGCCCTCGCCGCGTCCGTGGCCTACGGGTCGCTCGTGGAGCACCACGAGCCGGGGTTGCCCCCGCTCGGCGGGCCGCGGGGGACGCCGCGCATCGTGATCCACACGTCGGGGACCACCGGGAAGCCCAAGGGCGCCGCGCGGCGGACCGGGCTCGGGCAGGCCGCGCCGCTGGTCGGCCTCATCTCGGTCGTCCCGTACCGGAGCGACGACGTCATCGTCTGTCCGGCCCCCCTGTTCCACTCGTTCGGCCTGCTGACCGCCACGGTGGCCATGCTGCTGGGCGCGAAGCTCGTGCTGCCGGAGCGGTTCGATCCCGAGGGCGTGCTGGCCGACGTCGAGCACCACGGCGCCACGGCGGCGTCGCTGGTGCCGGCGATGATCCACCGGATCGTGGAGCTGCCGGACGACGTGCGGGGCGGCTACGACGTCTCCTCGCTCCGCATCGTCCTGGCCAGCGGGTCCGCGTTGGGGCGGGGCCTGCGCGAGCGGGCCCGGCGGACGTTCGGCGATGTCCTGTACGACCTGTACGGCTCCACCGAGGCCGGGTGGGTGGCGGTGGCCACGCCCGAGGACATGCGCCGGCGCCCCGACGCGGTGGGCCGGCCGGTCCCGGGAGTGGACGTGGCCGTGCTGTCGCCCGCCGGGGACCGGCTGGGGCCGGGCGAGACCGGGGAGCTCCACGTGGTCACCGGCGCGACGTTCGAGGGGTACACGTCCGGCGAGCCCCCCGGCCGCCGGCCCGGCCACGTGTCGCTCGGCGACCTCGGGCGGATCGACGAGGAGGGCTACCTGTTCGTCGAGGGCCGCGCCGACGACATGGTCGTCGTCGGCGGCGAGAACGTCTATCCGGTCGAGGTCGAGGAGGCGATCCAGGGCCTCGACGGCGTCGACGAGGTGGCGGTGGTCGGCGTGGACGACGAGGAGCTGGGCAAGGTCCTGTCGGCGTTCGTCGTGGGGCGCGTCGACGCCGAGGCCGTGAGGGATCAATGCCGGAAGCAGCTGGCGTCGTTCAAGGTCCCCAGGCGCGTGGAGGTCGTCGACGAGCTCCCCAGGACCGCTACCGGGAAGGTCAAGAAGCGGGAGCTCGTGGGGCGATGACCGACGAGGCGGCCGGCCCGCTGGCGAACATCGCGGAGCTCGTCCCGTTCGCCGGCACGCTGGGGATCGAGGTCTCCGCGGCATCCCCCGAGGAGGTCCGCGGGCGCTTGGAGTGGTCGGAGCGCCTGTGCACCACCGGCGGCGTCCTGCACGGGGGCGCGCTGATGTCGTTGGCCGATACCCTCGGGGCCGCGTGCGCCTTCCTCAACCTGCCGGCCGGGGCCACGACGAGCACCCTCGAGTCGAAGACGAACTTCTTCCGCCCGGTGACGGGGGGCCTCGTGGAGGCGGTGACCCGGCCGCTCCACGTGGGCCGCACCGTCATCGTCGTCCAGACCGACCTCCTCGACGGGGACGGCCGCCGGGTCGCCCAGGTCACCCAGACCCAGGCCGTCCGCCTGCCGTCGTAGCCGCCCGGCGTCCGCCGCCAGGCCTGGCCTGCCGCCGGGGTGGGCCGCGCTACACTCCGGGCGATGGCGCGTGCGCCGCTCGACGCCCGGATGGCGGACCCCGGAGCGCTGGGCTTCGACCCGTGGTCGTTGTCGTTCGTGGCCGACCCGTATCCGGTCTACGCGGCGCTCCGCGACGCCGGGCCGATCCACTACTTCGAGCCCACGAACCAGTGGGTCGTCCCGCGGTACGAGGACGTCAACCGCCTGCTCCGCGACCGGCGGTTCGGCCGGACGTACCACCACCTGGCCACCCACGCCGAGATGGGCCGACCCGACGAGCCGGAGTGGCACGCGCCGTTCTGGCACCTGATCCGCTCGGGGATCCTCGACATGGAGCCGCCCGACCACACCCGCGTGCGGGCCCTGGTGTCGAAGGCGTTCACCCCCAAGATGGTCAACGGGCTGCGGCCGTTCGTCGCCGACCTGATGGGCTCGCTGATCGGGCGGGTGGAGGCGGCCGGCGAGTTCGACCTCATCCGGGAGCTGGCCGAGCCGCTCCCGGTGGCCGTGATCGCCGAGATGCTCGGCGTCCCCGAGGCGGACCGGCACCTGCTCCGGCCGTGGTCCGGCGAGATCTGTCGGATGTACGAGCTGAACCCGACGGACGAGGACGCCCGGGCCGCGGTGACGGCCAGCGTCGAGTTCTCGGACTACCTGCGCGAGCTGTCTCGCGAGCGACGGCGCGACCCGCGCGACGACCTCATCAGCGCGCTGACCCAGGTGGCCGCGGAGGGCGAGAAGCTGACCGAGGACGAGCTGATCGGCACGTGCGTCCTCCTGCTCAACGCCGGCCACGAGGCCACCGTGAACGTCACCGGGAACGGCTGGTGGGCGCTGTTCCGGAACCCCGACCAGCTGCGGCGGCTGCGCGACGATCCCGGGCTGGTGCGGACGGCCATCGAGGAGCTGATGCGCTACGATACGCCGCTCCAGATGTTCGAGCGGTGGGTCCTGGAGGACGTCGAGATCCACGGGGCCCGCGTCCCGCGGGGTCAGGAGCTCGCGCTTCTCTTTGGAAGCGCCAACCACGACCCCGAGGTCTTCCAGCGTCCGGACCGGCTCGACGTCGGCCGGGAGCGGAACCCCCACATGACGTTCGGCGCCGGCATCCACTTCTGCCTGGGGGCGCCGCTGGCCCGGGTGGAGCTGGAGACCTCATTCGGCATGCTGCTCCGGCGGCTGCCCTCGATGGAGCTGGTGGAGGAGCCGGAGTGGAAGCCGAACTACATCATCCGCGGGCTCAAGGAGCTCCGCGTCCGGGCCTGATCTCCGGGCTCACGCCGGCGGCCCCGGCCAGGCCCGCGCCCAGACCGTCGCCTCCTCGGCCACCGCCGGCACGAGCGCCCGCCAGCGCCGGCGGAACCCGTAGAGGCACGCCAGCCTGACGAGCGTCCTGGCCGCCGCCCGCCGGACGGCCGGCCCGGGGGCCGCCCCGCCCGCCTCGCGGTACGCGTCCGCCAGCCTCCGCGTCGCGGCGCGCCCCGGCCCGGCCCCGGCGCCGGCCTGGAGGGAACGGAGCACGAGGTGGGCCGCCAGGTTCCCGACGTCCTCGGCCGGGTCGCCGGGGCGGGCCATGTCGACGTCGAGCAGCGTGACCCCGCGGCCGAGGACGACGTTCTTGTCGTGGAGGTCGCCGTGGAGCAAGCGCCGCTCCTCGGCGCCTGTGCGGGGGAGGGCCACGACCTCCTGGAGCGTGGCCCGCAGCAGCGGCGCCCGTTCCGGGAAGGCGTCCGCGGCCAACCGGACGTACCGCCCGAGCCCCACCCCTTCGTCCGCCGGCAGGCCCAGGCCGGCGGCGTCGACCTCGTGGACCGCGACCAGCGAGGACGCCACGCGGTCGACCGATGCGGCGTCGGCGCTCCGGTGGAGCGGCCGGCCGGGGGCCTCGGCGAAGACCACGATGCCGAGGGTCAGGTCCACGTCGAGCAGCTCCGGGGTCGCCGGGGCGCCGGGGCGTCCGGCCAGCGCCGCGGACACGCCGCGAGCCCGCCGAGCCACCGCCACGGTCTTCCGGGGACGCACGACCTTGGCGTACGCGGGCGAAGGGCCGTCGATCCGGACGGTGGCCCGCCGCCCCGGGCGGTACGCGACGAGTGTCCCGCGGGCCAGCATCGGCGGCAGGCCCGGGAGGGCGTCGTCCTCCTCGGGTCGCACCGTTCGCAGGGCACCGCTCTCCGGGTCGTAGATCCCGTACCGGGGCTCGCCGGAGGCGCCGGGCCGGAGCCGGACCGGCCAGGGGCCGTCCGGCCGGGGCCAGGCGACCTCCCACCCCTCGTCGGCCCGCGACGGCGACGGCCCGAGCGGCGAGCCCTCGGCCAGGCGGAGGGCCGTCACCTGGCGCCGTCCAGCGTCGCGGCGGCGAGGTCGAGGAGGGCCCGGCTGCGCTCGACCCACTCCGGCTCGAGCCGCCGGAACGGGAGCAGGGCCCGGTTGGCGGTGGCGGCGGCGACGTAGAAGCGCACCCCGGCGTCCGGAGTGCGCCGTCCTTCAATGAGGACGTCGGTCAGCTCGCCTCCGAACCGAGCCAACCGGGCGGCGGCCTCCGGGCGAGCCCGGGCCACCTCCTCGATGTGCGCCAGCAGCTCGCCCAGGTCGTGGAGCGGGTCGCCGACCCCCGCCCGCTCGAGGTCCACGAGCACGGTGGCCTCCCGGCTCACGATGACCTGGTGGAGGTGGAGGTCGCCGTGGAGCAGGGCGGGCGCCGCCTCGGCCGGCATCGCCCGCCGCAGCCCCCCGAGCACCACCCGGGCCGCGGGCCCCAGCCGCGGCGCGGCGTCGGCCATCGTGGCCAGCCCCGTCTCCAGGGTGGACACGATCGACGCGGCGGTCCGGTGGGGGAGCCACCTCGGCGGCGCGGCGCCGTGGAGCCGTCGCACGGCATCGGCCAGGGCGCTACCGTCCGCGGTGCCGTCCAGAAGCTCGTCCAGCAGCTCCCGACCGGTGGCGCGCTCCTCGACGAAGAGCCGCCCGCCCAGCACCGCGCCGAGCGGCCTGGGCACGAGCGAGGCACCGGCCCCCGTGCGGATAGCCTCGGCGAGCTCCGCCAGCCGCCGGCCCCGGGCGTCGGGGAACAGCCGGAGGAACGCGCCGAGCCGCCACGCCTGGTCCCCGTCCGTCACGGTCAGGTCGGCCGCGGCGATGAACCGCCGCTCGGGCTTGTAGCGCACCGGCGCGATCGTCGACCGCTTGCCGCTGACCCGGCGGCCCCGGTCGCCGAACCCCGGCAGCTCGGCGAGGATCCGCTTCAGCTTGCTCCGCTCGGCGACGGCCCGGAGGTCCCGGAGCCGGGCGTCGGTGGGGAACAGGAACAGCACGGTCGCTCCGTCGGCCAGCAGCCGGAACCCGGGACCCAGCGGCGTCGGCGCCGGCCGCATCGTGGCCCACTTGGCGGCCACGGCCGCCGCCCGCGCCGGGCCGACGGCCCGGACGTAGCCCGGCACCTCCACGGCCTCGCCGTCCGGCCCCCGGCCGCGAAGCCGGTACCCGACCAGCATCCCGCCGCCGGGCTTGACGCGGACGTAGTCGGGCTCGGCCCGCTCGACGGGGACGCCGGAGCGGCGGAGGAGCTCGGTGGCACCCTCGGGCGAGACCAGGGCCTCGGCGGCCGCCGGGGCGCCCGGCGCGCGGCCGGCGACGCTCACCACGCGGCGCTCACCTGCTGGGGCCGCCGCACCCGCCGGTCCTCCACCCGGCGGACGGTCCCCTCGTCGACGTGCAGCACGACGTCGGGACCGATCTCCTCGACGGGATCGTGGGTGACGACGAGCGTCGTCCTCCCGGCGGCGATCCGGCGGATCGCCGCGGCGACCACCGGCCGGGCCTCGGGGTCGAGCCCGGCCATCGGCTCGTCGAGGAGCACGATCCGCGCCCGGCGCAGGGCCGCCCGGGCCAGCATGAGCCGCCGGGCCTCGCCGCCGGACAGCGTGGCCCCGCCCTCTCCCAGCGCGGTCTCGTACCCGTCCGGGAGCCGCGCCACGACGTCGTCGAACAGCGCCAGGCGCGCGGCCTCCGCCACTTCGTCGTCGGTGGCGTCCGGCCGCCCGTAGAGGATGTTCTCCCGGACCGTCGCCCCGAACAGCTGGACGTCCTGCGGGACGTAGGCGAACCGCTCGCGGTAGGAGCGGAGGCGAAACCGCTCCACGGGCACGCCGTCGACGAGCACTTGCCCGGCGTCCGGCCTGAGCAGCCGCAGCAGCACCGAGAGGAGCGTCGACTTGCCCGAGCCGTTCGGCCCCCGGACCACGGCGAGGTCGCCGGCCTCGAGCTCGAAGGAGATTCCCCGCAGCGCCTCGGCGCGGTTGGGGTAGGCGTACCGAACGCCCCGCAGCGCGACGTCGCCGCGGAACGGGAGGGCCCCGCCGCCGGCGTGGAAATCCTCCGGCGGGAGGCGCAGGACGTCGAGGAGCCGGGCCGCGCAGGCGCTGGCCTTGGCCAGGCGGGGACCCTCCTGCGACGCCTTCCGCAGCGGCTTGTACATCACCCGGGCGTACGACACGAACACCAGCAGGCTCCCCGGCGAGAGCGTCCCGGCCACCACGGACCGCGCCCCGGCGAACAGCACCAGCGCCAGGCCGAGCCCGGTGAGGACCTCGGTCATCCGGTCGACCTGGGCCGCGATCCGCGCGGCGCGCACGCCGGCTCGCTCCCCGGACCGGGCGTCGCGGGCGAACGCCTCGGTGGCCCGGTCCTCCGCGGCGTACGCCTTCACGACACGGATGTGGCGGAGGGTCTCGGCGGCGTGCGAGGCGGCGTCGCCCTCGCTGCGTCGCTGCTTGCGGGCCACCTCGCGGAGCCGGCGGGAGGAACGGGTGATGCCGACCGCCAGCAGCGGCAGGGGGGCCATGGCCAGCAGCGCCAGCCCGGGATCGAGCGCGAGCATGATGGCCGCCACGCCGACGAACAGCGTCCCTCGGGCCAGCAGGTTCACCCACGAGGTGTAGAGCGCGTCGCGGACCGCGTTCACGTCGCCCATCAGCCGGATCAGCAGGTCGCCGGTCCGGCTCGACTGGTGGAAAGGCACGGCCAGGGCGTGGAGGTGCTCGAACACCTGGCGGCGGATGCGGACGGTGACCTTCCGCCCGATCTGCGCGGCCGCCACCGCCGCCCGGACGGAGAGCGTGCCGAGCAGCACCGAGATGAGGAACGTGGCGGCCGCGGCCGCAACCAGCGTGAGCTCCGGCGGCACCGCGCCGCGGCCGCCGCGACCGGCGCCGGCCAGGAGCACGCGGTCGAAGACCAGCTTGATCGGCCACGGCCGGAGCAGCTCCATGGCCGTGACCCCCAGCGCGAGCAGGACCGAGCGGACCAGCGCGGGGCGCTGGCCACGGAGCGCCGGGCGGAACGTCCGCCACGCCTCCCGCAGCGCCCGGACGTCGATGCCCCGGAAGGGCTTGGGCACCAGATTCATGCGACCCGCTCCGTTCGGAGGGCGTCGACGGCCTCGATCGCCCGGTCGGCGACGTGGCCCCACGTGAAGCCGGCGAACGCGCGCCGCCGCGCCCCGGCCCCCAGCCGGCTTCGGAGCGACGCGTCGACCAGCAGCCGGTCGACCGCGTCGGCCAAGGCGCGGTCGTCGCCCGGGGGCACGAGGATCCCCGCGTCGACGACGATCTGGGGGATGTCGCCCTGCGCCGGCGCGACCACCGGGATCCCGGCAGCCATCGACTCGATGACCTTCAGCGGGCAGAAGTAGAAGAAGGGGTCCGGCGGGTAGGGGGCCACCGTTACGGCGGCCTCCCCCAGCCGGCGGGCGGCCTCGGCCGGGGGGAGCGCGCCGGTGACCTCGATGGCGTCGGCCACGCCGAACCGGTCGGCGTCGGCTCGCAGGGCCTCGGCTCCCGGGCCGCCACCGACCACCAGCAGGCGGGCCGGCCGCCCCCGCCGGCGCAGGGCCACCAGCAGCGCGGGCAGGCGGTCGGCGCCGTGCCAGGGCTTCGGATGGCCCAGGAACCCGACGACGTCGCCGGGGCCCAGCGGCGCGGGGACCGGGTGATGCTCGGGATCGAACCCGTTGCGCAGCACCATCGTGCCCTCGTCGCGGCCGCGGAGCCGCTCGATGTGCCGGCGGAGGGGCTCGGACACCGCGAACACGAGGTCGGCGTCGCGGAACAGCCTGGCCTCGGCCCGGTGGTGGTGCGGGCGTACGGTGTGCGGGCGGTGACGCCCGGCCTCCAGGACGAGCGGCGCGTTCACCTCCAGGGCGAACGGCACGTCGAGCAGCCGGGCGGCGCGCAATCCCTCCTCGTGGCCCAGCGAGTACCGCTCGTAGATCAGGTCGAAGCCGTCCGCGGCCCGTCCGTCGAGGAGCAGGGCCTCGACCGGCCGGACCGGCAGCGCCACGCCTGAGGCCCGCCCCGAGGCGTAGACGGTGACGTCGTGCCCGCGCTGGGCGAGGGCCTCGGCCATCGATCGGAGGTGGATCGAGGCGCCCTTCGTCCCGTCCAGCGGGATGCCCCGGTCGGCGGAGACGAGTCCGATCCTCACCGGGCCACCGCCAGCTCGGGACGACGGGCCGACCCCGCGAACAGCTCGACGAGCCGATCGAGGGTCCGGGCCCGATCGAAGCGCTCCGCGGCCCGCCGGGGGCCGGCCTCGGCCATCCGCGCCCACAGCCGGTCGTCCCCGAGCGCCCGCTCGAGCATCGCCGCCAGCGCCACCGGATCCCCCTCGGGGACCACGAGCCCGTGGACGCCGTCGTCGACGATCTCCGGGATCCCGCCCACCGGCGTGGACACGACCGGGAGGCCGAGCGCCAGCGCCTCGAGGAGCACGGTGGGGAGCGCGTCTCGGTTGCCGTCGTCGCCGGTCACGCACGGGGCGGCCAGGACCGCGGCCCGCGTCATGCAGCCCAGGACCTCCTCGCGCGATGCCGCCCCGCGGAGCTCGACGGATCCCCGGAGGCCCAGGCGATCGCGCTGGGCCTCCAGCCGGGGGCGCTCCTCGCCGTCGCCCACGAGCACGCACCGGAACGCCACGCCCCGGTCCGCCAGCAGCCGGCACGCCTCGAGCAGGACGCCGTACCCTTTCTTCGGCACCAGCCGCCCGACCCCCAGGACCAGGCGACGGTCGCGCGGCGGCCGGTCCGCGGGCAGCCGGTCCAGCGGGACGCCGTTGTAGATGACCTCGACGCGGGCGTCGGCCACGAGGCGCTCCTCGATGTGACGGCGGTTCGCCTCGCACACCGTGACGACCGCGGAGGCCGCCCGGGCCACCTCGGCGAACACGGCGGCGTCGACCGACTCGCGGTACAGGTCCTTGGCATGGGCGGTCGCCGAGAACGGGATCCCCGTCAGCAGGTGCGCGAGGTAGGCGGCGTGCGCGGCGACCGTCATGAAGTGGGCATGCAGGTGCTCGATGCCCTGCCGCGTCGCCCGCTCCGCGAGGTGGAGCGCCTGTACCAGGAGGCCGGCCCGCCGGTCCGGCGGCAGCCGGTCGAGGAAGGCCAGCGCCCTGCCGAGGCCGCCGCGGGCCCGCCCGTCGAGGGCCTCCAGAGCCCGGAACGAGGCCAGCGTGCTGGCGGAGCCGAACTCGGGGAGGTACTCGACCGGGGCCCGCACCCGGGCCAGCTCGGCGTGGAACCGCCCGTCGTCCGGGAGCCGGAGCGAGAAGATCGAGACGTCGACGCCGGCGGCCTCCAGGGCCAGGGCCTCGTCGAGGATGAACGTCTCGGACAGCCGAGGGTACTTCTTGAGCACGTAGCCCACGCGGGGGAGGGACCGGTCAGGCGATGGCCGGAGCACGCGTCCTCCCCTCCCGGGCCGCGGCGGCGTCCTCGACCACCGCCCGCAGCTCCGCGACCGTCCGGGCCACGCCTCCCATGTCGAGCGTCGCGCTCGCGCGGGGCCAGCCGGCCATCACCCGGTCGACGAACCGCCCGATCCGGCGGTCGTCGAGCCGCTCGGCGGGGGCCCACTCGACGTCGGCCACCCGCGCCAGCCGCTCCGCGCGGATGCGCTGCTCGAGGCGGGGCGCCTCCCGGGGGACGAGGAGGGCCGGCACCCCGGCCGAGAGCACCTCCATGACGGTGTTGTAGCCGGCCATCGACACCACCCCGGTGGCCCGGCCGAGCAGGCCCTCGAACCGGTCGGTGAACGGGAGCATCTCCACGGGCTGGTCGACGTCCCGGGCCCGCGCCGCGACCTCGCGCTCGCGGCGCGAGGACAGGAACGGCCCGGAGACCAGGACCGAGCGGAACCCCGCCCGGGCCGGGAGCCGCTCCAGGTAGGACAGGTACGATCGCAGCAGCGCGTGGCCGTCGCCGCCGCCCCCGGTCGTCACGAGCACGAAGGGGTCCGCCGGGTCGGGGCACCGGGGGATCGTCCGCCCCAGGTATCCGACCGCGGTCACCTTTCCCGGGATGCGGGACCGAAGCCCGAGCTCGTCGGCGGTGCTGGGGACCGACGGGTCGCCGTAGACCAGGACCCGGTCGTACAGCTCGTCGAGGAGGTGCCAGGCCCCGACGCGATCCCACTGGTCCCGGACCCGGCGGGCGTCGTCGATGACGTCGCGGAGCCCGAGCACCAACCGCGGGCGGCGGGGCCACCGCCGCAGCTCGTCGAACAGCGGGCGCAGCTCCCCGTGCATCCCCGCCGGCGCGTGGTCCACCAAGATCACGTCCGGGCGGAACGAGCGGGCGACCGAACGCAGCATCTCGGCCCGCAGCCGGGCCAGGTCGTCGATCGGCATCCGGAGCGTGCGCGAGCGGTAGCCGCCGGCGACGGTCTTGGTGACCGCCGGCAGCTTCAGCGTGTCGCAGCCCTGCGGGAGGCGGAACGCCTGGGCCCGCGGCGAGCCGGTGGCCACGAGCACCGAGCGGAACCCAGGCGCCGCCGTCAGCCCCTCGGCGATCAGCAGCGAACGGCGCAGGTGGCCCAGGCCGTACGTGTCGTGGCTGTAGATGAGGACCCGCTTGCCGCGCTCCATACCCTTCCTTCCGACTGGCCCCGCCTCTCCCGGCGGCCCGCGGGCACGGGAAAGATCGGGCAGGACTGTAGGGGCGCATCGTGAAGCGCAGCGTGAAGGCAGGGTGAGGATCCTCTAATCTCCGTGGGCGCCGGCCCAGAAATCCGGTATATTCGGTCAATCCGATCACGGCGTGCCCGCGCTCCCGTGGTGCCACCCGCGAGTCGGCGGATAGGCCCGAAAGGCCCGACGAAAGGAGCAGCTCGTGCGGAAGCTTCGGATCACCATGGCCCTCGGCCTCGTCCTGTCCGTGGCTCTGGGCACGGTGGCGGTAGCTCATCCGGAAGACCCGGACGTCCTGTCGCCCCTGGACGCCCACCACCAGCACGGCGGCGACGACGGCCACCTGGATGAGGTCCAGGAGAACGTCGAGCTGGTCGGCAAGCTCGACCTGTTCGAGGGCGGCGAGCAGCCCGGCCGCATCTCGGACGTCGGCGTCTTCGGCGACCACGCTTACCTGGGCGCCTTCTACGAGCCCAACTGTGAGGACGGCGGCGTCTACGTCGTCGACATCTCGGACCCGGCGAATCCGACGGAGGCTAGATTCATCCCGACGAGCCCCGGCTCGTACGTCGGCGAGGGTGTCCAGGTCCTCGACCTCAACGTCCAGAACGGGTTCAAGGGGCAGGTTCTGCTGTTCAACAACGAGAACTGCTACCCGGTCGTCGGTGGCGGAGTGTG